>NZ_JBFODA010000053.1:0-4126 GCF_040908055.1 Aeromonas sp. R7-4 | reverse complement strand
TGATTTTTTTCCTGGATCAACTGGGTGGAACAATCATGTATCTGAGTAAAAATGCCTCCGGCACCTACTACACTCGTCTCCCGCTGCCTAAGTCATTACGTGACCGTGGCTTGCCCTTCGCTATCCGTACTTCCCTTTGCACCAAAGATAGGCAGCTCGCTGTAGATCGAAACCTGGCTGTGGCAGCTCGCACTCGCGCACTGATCGCGGCTACCCCTGCCGATACGGCTCCCCGCAGTTTCTATCGCTGGATCCGCGCCGATCTAGACGCGTTCAAGGCAGCGGGGTTCATCCTGCCGCCTCAAACACCTTCCACACCTCGTGAACCTTCTGTTGATGGCTCAGCTTGCCCCAGCAGTGGGATCACGCTCACCCACGCACTGGCGAGATTCATCGAGACTAAAACCAGTGAGGGGATCCAGCATAAGTCGGTGGGCCAGCTCCAACTTCGGATCAACGCCTTCGTCACCTGGGCCAAAGGGGTCAAAGTCGATGAGGTGACGCCCGCGCTAGCACAGGAGTATCGCAACGGCTTGCTGCGTAAGGCCGACATCAGTTTCAAAACCAAGACCGATTATTTGGCTGCCCTGAAACAGTTCTTCCGTTGGTGCGTGGCACTGGACTATTGCAGTCGTAACCCATTCGATGGGCTGACGGCAGGTAAAAAGCCGAACAAACGGGCGGATGAGGAACGAGTGCGTTGGTATCGCCCTCAACTGGCTCAGCTGTTTGCCAGCCTGCGCAGCAAACAATCCCAGAAAGGTAAAAAGTTGAAAATCCAGGACTGGTGGGTACCGCTCTTGTGCCTGTACGCAGGGCTGCGTCCCTCTGAGGCCTGTCAACTCAAAACTCAGAACATCAAACAGGTTGAGGGGATTTGGTGTTTGATGGTTGATGCGGGAGAGGCGGATCAACAGCTCAAAACCGTCAATGCGTACCGTACCGTGCCACTGCACAGTGCGTTGATCGGACATCAATTCCTGGATTATGTGGAGAGTCGTCGCAGTCAAGGGAAGGTATTTTTGTTCGATGACCAACCATCAGGCAAAGACGACGACTGGGCGCATAACATCACCTGTCGCTTCCAACGCCACCTCAATGAGGCTGGCATCGTAGGTCAGGGCCGCCCCACCATTTACGGGATGAGACACACGTTTATCGATGAGCTGCAACAGGCGGACGTTGCTGAGCATATTGTGGCCGAACTTGCGGGACACAGTAAAAATGGCCTGACGTTTGGCCGCTATGGCAAACGTGTGAACATTAGGCTGCTGAATGAGAAAATCCAATCCCTTCCTACCGACCTGATACCCCACCACCTGCTGTCAGGGGGAAAATCACCGTAAAGATGACGCATATTTTTTGGGTAACAGGGCTGTCTCCCCCCCATGAAAAAACCAATATGAGAGCATTTCTCGGCGGTTTAATGGGGCGGGTATGGCCCTATCTTCATGATTTATAATGATTTTAAGCGCATTGTAAAATATTTAAAAAACCTAATAAAAATATATTGACATTTCTTTTTCTTTGTGCGTTATTTTCATTGACGAGTGGTCCTCAATCGTTGTAGTATGCTGATAAAGCTGCTAACAAGGACATAACAACGACAGTAAACACGAAGGATCGAAACGAAATGAATATGGCGTAGAACACACCGACACGTTTATCTCGTTCAAACAAGGGTTATCACCCCTTCAGATTTAAAAAATGCCGCCAATATCACAGCTATCTTCGATACGCTGAACGGGTTGTTATTACCCAAATTCGGGTGAAGTGAATAACACATGGTATTTGCTTGATGCAATGTTGAGTAAAAATCTGACGGGAACATTTGATTATATCGATTAAATGACATCAGCTATCGCTAATGTATACTTGGCATTTGACAAATTAACAGGATTTTGAGGTGAAACTTATCTGTTTATAGCGTCACAGAGTAATTTATATCGCTGTTTTTAGGTGCACTATTACCCTCTCGGTATCGATGCGTGAGCATCACGTTTTGCTATTGCTGTTTTTGTAATTGAAGGAGTATTTATAACTGTAATGAGGGTAATTATGAACAAACAAACCAATAAAAGGACCGTTCAAAAACAAAAAACTAAACACAACACTGTGCGTTCAGTCATTGTTGATGAGCATTCACTGGCGTCAGCCATTCGTCAGCACCTGGAAATCAAAAAATACCAGTATGCGCAGACAACCTATGACATTTCGAAGCGTAAAGCAGAACAGTTGATAAAATGGATTGGTGATAAACCGCTGACGTCATATCGTGCGAGTGACATTGAACTGCTCGTAGTGAAATTTTGCAACAAAAAATATAAAGGAAATACCATTAACCAATATTTGGATATATTGAGACAAGTCTTTGCCCGAGCTGTCAGCGATGGTGTTATTCATACCAGTCCAATGGATGGCATTAAAAAATGCAAATTTGAGGTGGACGAACCCGATCCATTTTATCAATACGAAATTAAGGCATTTCTTGCCCTGAAAAGCACCCATTTGCTGGAGGTGTCACTCATCCAACTCGGTATCTCTACGGGTCTGCGCATCAGTGAGTTAATGGCGGTCAGTGCGGAGGCGGTCAATCTCGACAAGAAGACCTTATTGGTTGACCTTGCGTTGGTTGATGGGCAGTACAAAACGCCCAAAACCAGGGGATCTATTCGCACGATAGAGCTGTCAGAACAGGCTGTTGGATCTCTCAAAACCTTGATGAGGCTAGCGGAGCATCGTAAGGCTAAGAAGATTACGGTCACGAGGTCGGACAATCGCACTCAGATGAGTGAACAACGCACCCTGCTGGCTTACTACAGCGCCAAAAGGCGCAGTTATGCCTCGGTTGATGAGTTCCGTGAGCGGTTTTTCAGGCCGTTCTGTCAGGCTGCTGGGGTGCGTTATCGGGGGCCATCTCAATTTCGGCACACCTATGCAAGCCAACTGCTCTCGGCGGGGATCAGCATCGAGTGGATAGCCCGTCAGATGGGGCACACCGGTACGGAAATGGTGGTACGCCATTATGGCAAGTGGTTGATGGAGGACGCCCCTGATTATAGGGGTAGGGCTGACACGGTATTTAATGCCTGTATGGCTGGTCAGCAGGCTCAAGTTACTGTGCCGAGCTGTAATCAAAAAACTGAAGATAAAAACACAGAAAGCGAATTCGATGTCGACGCATTACTGGCAACTCCTGCTGTCATGCAGAGATTGATGAGTGTTTTAATGCAGCGAATTTCTGTGGCGCAGTAAATCACTGTCTACATCACGCATTCAGAATTAATTTAAAACTAAATCGTACCTTTAATAAAGGGATCCACGTCGTGGGTGGGGAAATCCTGCCCACTATCTAAAGAAGGCGTTATTCAAGCGCTCTGGGAGATGACCGAATGGCTACACAGGCAACGGAAAAGGAATATGAAAGACTGGCAAAAAATCATTATGAAATCCTAAAGAAAAAGGGCCTCAATATCACAGCAAAAAACATTGCGGATGAATTGTTGGCTCGCGCTTCAGAATGCAGTCCTGGCTATTGGCGAAAACTGCGCTGTGCACTGGTATATCATCAACAATTGTTGAATTTTCCCGACGCGGCCGAGCGAATTCAAGCCCTGAGTAGGCCAGATATACCGGTTAAGGCAAAACAAAAAAGAGTTAAAAAGGTCGATAATGATGATCTCGTTGCACTGATTCAGTATTTTAAGGCGCGTAATGACAGCGCTATGTTGGCGGCCATATTGTTGTTTATGCGCGCGGGGATAAGACCTGCTGAACTAGGGAAGGTGCGAACAAGTCCCTGATATGAGATCATGTTTGTCATCTGGAGCCATGGAACAGGGTTCATCATGAGTCATCAACTTACCTTCGCCGACAGTGAATTCAGCAGTAAGCGCCGTCAGACCAGAAAAGAGATTTTCTTGTCCCGCATGGAGCAGATTCTGCCATGGCAAAACATGGTGGAAGTCATCGAGCCGTTTTACCCCAAGGCTGGTAATGGCCGGCGACCTTATCCGCTGGAAACCATGTTACGCATTCACTGCATGCAGCATTGGTACAACCTGAGCGATGGCGCGATGGAAGATGCTCTGTACGAAATCGCCTCCATGCGTCTGTTTGCCCGGTT
>NZ_JBFODA010000052.1:0-54712 GCF_040908055.1 Aeromonas sp. R7-4 | reverse complement strand
CTGCGTATTCCGGCGAAGTTGAACAGCCATTCCGGCCAACGTGAACACCCTGATCCTTAACGCGCTCATGTCATCTCGTTTCTAACTCGACTGTTCAGATTGGGTCAACTCACTTCTCCTCTTTCTCATCGATTCTCCCTTCAGTGACAGCCGGTGAGCGTTGTGCATCAGCCGGTCCAGGATCGCATCTGCCAGGGTGTTGTCCCCCAAGCTCGCGTACCACTCTTCCGTTGGTAGTTGACTGACCACTACCGTCGAGTATTTTCCATACCGATCATCCATGATCTCCAGCAGGGCGTTGCGCTGCTCGGCATTCACCGCTTCCAGTCCCCAGTCATCGAGGATCAGCAGCTCTATCCTTGCCAGTTGACCCAGCAGTCTGGCGTAACTGCCATCTACCTTGGCCTGGCTCAGTTCAAGCAGCAGACGTGGCAGCCGGTAGTAACGAGTGCTATGTCCTTGCTGACAGGCTTGGTAGCCCAGCGCACAAGCCAGGTAGGTTTTTCCACAGCCACAGGGGCCGGTGATGAGCAGGTTCTGGCCTCGGCGTAGCCACTCTCCTTGGGCCAGGTTTGCTACCTGTGACCGCTCCAGGTTGCGTGCTGACTGGTAGTCCAGCTCCTGCACCGTGGCCTGGAGTTTGAGCCTTGCCTGCTTGACCAGCCGAGCTTGTTTACGCTGCTCCCGGCTCAGTTGTTCGTGTTCGACCAGCAGGCTTAGCCGCTCGATGAAGGGCAGCCCTTCGTAGGTACTCGCCTGTTCCAGTTGTTGTTGCACGGCATCCGCCATGCCGGTCAGCTTCAGGCTTCTCAGGAGGGTCAGGGTTTGTTGGGTCATGGGGCGTATCCTCTTCAGTGGAAGCTCTGGGGGCCACGGATGTTCTCGTGCTCTTGCGGTAACTCTGGATAGCTCAGCGGGCTTGCGGGCAGTTGGTCGCGGCCGCTTGTCAGCACCGACTTGAGCTGCTTGAGTCGCACTAGTCCTTCCCGATTAGCCAACTGGCAACAGGCCTCGACCCGTGATGGCGGATACTCCCGGCTCAGACTCAGTAGCCCCAGGCAGAGTCGGTATGCCTGCTCGGCATGGGCTTTCTCTTCCAGCCGTTCGCTAACCCAGCACAAGGTGCCCGGTCCGATATCAGCAGCCCACTGCTTGAGACGGCCTGGCGTCCAGCGTTGCTGCTTGCTGTGGCGTTCCGGCATGTGTTCCGGGAGCGTGCTCATCCCCGGGATAGTTTTACGCGGATGGCTCGCGACCAACTGTTGCTGGTGATAGACCTGAAGCAGGGTGTCGCCAGCATGGAGCTCCAGTTGCTGGCCCACATACTGGTGTGGCACCGAGTAATGGTGCTGCTCATAACTGACGTGATAGTCGATGTTGACCTTGACCGTTTTGATAGCGACATAGCGATAGGGATGCACCGGCAGTGGTCCCAGTGCCGGGCGGTCCAACTGCTCAAACGCCTCGCGCCGGTTACCGGGCAGTTGCTTGAACGGGCGCTCGTTGAGTTCGTTCAGCAAGGCCCGGATGCACTGGTTGAGCTCGGCAAGCGAGAAGAAGGTCTGATGGCGCAGGCGGGCTAGGATCCAGCGCTCGACGATCTGCACTCCCACCTCAGCCTTGGCTTTGTCCTTGGGCTTGTAAGGGCGAGCTGGTATCACCGCCACCTGATAGTGCTCGGCCAACTGCTGGTAGCTGGGGTTGAGCTCGGGATCGTATCGGCAAGCCTTGCTGACACCGCTCTTGAGGTTGTCGGGGATCAGCAGTGCCGGGGTCCCGCCGAAAAACTCAAAGGCACGGGCATGGCTTTGCAGCCAGTCCGGCAGTGACTGTGACCAGGTGGCTTCGGCAAAGGTGTAGTTGGACGCACCAAGCACGGCGACAAAGATCTGGGCCTGACGGACCTCACCCGTGGAGGGCGAGACGATGGGCACCGTGGGCCCGCAGTAGTCGATAAAGAGCTTTTCTCCCGCCTTGTGGATCTGGCGCATGGAGCGCTTTTGCAACTGACACCAGGACTTGTAACGGTCGCAGAACTGGGAGTAGCTGTAACAGCTATTGGGATAGCGCTGGGTGTACTCCTCCCAGAGCAGTTGTTTGGAGACCCCCTTGCGCTTGAGCTCCTGATGGACAGAGGGCCAATCAGGCACGACATGGCGGGCCGAGATGGTGGTATCGGCCTGCGGATAGAACAGGGCAGCCAGTCGGGCATCATCAAGCTCGGTGGGCAAGGGCCAGGTCAGGCCGAGCGAATGGGCACTTTTGAGGAGTTTCTGGATGGAGCCAACGCTGACCTTGGTGCAGCAACTTATCTGGCGAACAGAGAGGTCAGCCTCCAGCCGCAGTCGCAGCACTTCACGAATTTTACGCATTGCAATCCTCTTGGCAGACATAGGCTCTTCCCTGGCAAAAGGGAGAGCGTATCAAAGGTTTTTAAATCAATGCGTTAAGGATGATTCCGGTGAGTGTGAACAGTGATTCCGGGATGTTGAACACTGTTTCCGGAAAGGAGGGGCAAAGTGTTCAGGTTGAACCGGAATGAGCGTTCACATTGGTCCGGAAATGGTGTTCACGTTGAACCGGAATCGGTGTTCATGATCAGCCGGAATATGCAGTAACAAGAGGTAGAACCCGATCATCATCATGGTCAATGGCGTGAATAGCATTTGGGAAAAGAGGTCTATCTGCAGGTCCTGGATTTGCTGTTGCAGGGTGTGACCCGCTGGCCTGAGCAGGTCGGCGGTCAACGGGCTGACCCTATGTGAGCGAAGCCTTTTTCTTATTAACAAGATGATCCCGACAGATAAGAATATTGGGCACAAGAACAAGCCAGTAGTTGCCAGAACAGATACCGCGAGCGACGAGAATTCCATTTCATGCGTCTTTTTGGGGGGGGGGTGAGGTCAGGTTAGCTGACCTGTAAGAGTCTATCCATTGGGATGTGGGGCAAGTATCACAGTATCTGATTATCCCCAATGGAGATCTTACACCTTGTGGTGTTAGTGAGATAAAACAGAGAGTTACTGCGCCCCCTTTGTGCGCAAATGGGGTTCGTTGCGATTGGGTTTACTTGGCTGGTTGTATGTTTACTGATGCGACCCGGAAGCTGGGCGGCGGTAGTAACACACTCGGTGGCCGTCCTATGACAACACTTCCCAATGCCCCCCCTTTCGCGGACCAACAAAACGTAATCGTCCCGCCTTAACCAACGCCGCCGCCGCTCGCTCCACCGTGCTGGTCGATCTGCCTATCCGCTCGGCTAATTGTTTAAGGGTCAGGGCAGGCTCGCTCGCCAAGAGCGCCAACACTGCATCCGGTGTTTTTGCCCGCATTTCTACCTTCATTTCTACCGGCGTTTCTACCCTCACTTTTTCTGGCGAGGTGGGCTGAGATGTCGGCTGTGCGGCAATCGCTTCGGCCAACGCATCTCGAAGCGCCTCTAGCAGAAACAGAATAAAATCGGTGCAGTCACTAAGCCTGTCGGCCTGACTTAATTGGTGGTAGTAGTGCTCTTGGCGCTCTTTGATGATCGCTTCCACCGGCAGGAAGGCCATCACAGGTTGCCAACGGCTCAAGATCACCGTTTGCCACAAGCGTCCCATACGGCCATTTCCATCGGAAAAGGGGTGTATAAACTCCAACTCGTAGTGCAAGGCACAAGAGGCGATCAAGGGATGGGCCTCTGTTTCTGCCAACCATTGCATCAGTTGTTCCATCAGACGCGGAACCTGAGTCGCGGGGGGAGCCATATGCACTAATTGCTCACCCCGATAGATGCCGACCCCACTGCTACGCCATTGCCCTGCGTCATCGCATAACCCGTGCATCAAACGTCCATGGGCCCTGAGCAAATCCGCAGAAGAGGTAGGGGCCCAAGCCGACATTGCTTCATAAGCGGCAAACGCATTGCGCACCTCCTGGATCTCACGGGGCAATCCCAGTACAGGTTTGCCGTCGATCACCGCCGTGACCTGCTCCAGGCTCAGGGTGTTGTGCTCGATGGCCAGGGAGGCCTGGATGGTACGGATCCGGTTTTCCCGGCGCAGCATGGGGACTTGCGAGCTCTGCGTCGAGCGCCATTGCCCCACCAATTCTGCGATCTCCGCCACCCGGCTCAGCATGGCGTGGGTCAGGGTGAAGGGAGGGGAATAGGCTGCCATGGGGGACTCCGACTGAAACGATTGCAAATGCGAAGGCTCAGAGATTATCAGATCGGGGGCAAGACCAACACGGCGGCGTATCTTTGCGAATTCTGTGATAAGCGGTATGCGATGTTCTATGACGGGGTGCGATTTGTTGCGAACTTGCGGTGTTACTCGCTCCATCTGCTTGCTATTTTATGCAATGAGATGCAAATGAGGCTCTTTGATTTAAAATCCCTCGACGTTCGCGTCGTGCCGGTTCGATTCCGGCCTCGGGCACCATTAAGATTAAAGAAAAATTTCTTACAGATTAAACAGATACGACGCCTCATGGCGTCGTTTTTGTTTCTGCTCCCCAGCGTTTCCCCTCTCTCACTTTTCCTTTTTTGTCCATTTCTTGTCTACACAGCTTGCAACTGGCGACACAGATCCCACCCGCTTTCCCCACATCGCTAGGGAGATGAGGCAATCCCACCTTAAGAGTGTGGGAATCACCGTTAGGCCACTACACTTGGAATCCAGGTGCAGCCTTCCAATGGTTGACGGGAAGTGCCATCAGACTCGCCAGTGCGCAATGGGAATCGCGCGGAGCAGGATACCTGATTGGAAAGAAGGAGACGGTGATGACTGAGATCAGACCACGCTGGGAGTGGCGTTCATTTGGAAGGCGCTTCGGGGCTGCAGAGGAGCGGCTGGCTCGGCTCGCTCCTAGCGGAGTCCAGGAAAGCGACGAGATCTACCTGCTATCCGGCGCTGGCGAGAACGTGAAAGTACGAGATGCGTTGATGGATATCAAGGTGTTGCGGGAGGTTAACGCCGATGGCCTGGAGCAGTGGACGCCCGTCATGAAGGCCGGTTTCCCGCTTCCTGGGGTTGAGGCCGTGAAAGTACTTGAGGCCCTCCGGCTGCCGGTGCCGACGTTGGTGCGTGAGAGCTATACGCTCGATGAATTCATTGGGCAGTTTGCCGCGCCGGGTGGGACAGTCCGAGCCGTGAGGGTGCACAAGCGGCGAGTTCGTTATACGGTCGATGGCTGCATGGCAGAGCTCTCAGAGGTGGTGGCGGACGGCAAGTCGACCCGAACCCTTGCGGTCGAATCGGAGGACGCTGCCGGCGTAATGCGGGCGGTGCGGGGGCTTGGCCTGGAGGGTTACACGAACACCAGCTATCCCCGGGGCCTGGCAGCCCTGATAGACGATGTTAACGAACGCTACGCCGTGATAGACGCCGGCACCAACTCCATCAAGTTTCACGTCGGTGAGCGCAGCATCGACGGAAAATGGCGGACCGTCGTCGATCGGGCTGAGATGACCCGCTTGGGTGAAGGCCTTTCACAAGGGGGCAGAATCATCGAAGCGGCCATCGAGCGGACGATTGCAACGATAGCAAGCATGGTTGGCGAAGCCAACCAGCATGGCGTACGGGCCATCGCCGCCGTCGGTACCGCCGGGCTGAGAATTGCATCAAATGGAGGTGACGTTGTAGATGCCATTCGAGCGCGTACCGGCATTCATATCGAGGTCATCTCGGGTGAAGAGGAAAGCCGGATGGCCTATCTGGCTGCCAAGGCCGGCCTGGGTCTGAACCGGGGTTCGCTGGTCGTCTTCGACACAGGTGGTGGCAGTTCCCAGTTCACCTTTGGGCACGATGCCGTGGTCGACACGCGTTTCAGCGTCAACGTCGGAGCGGTGAGTTACACCGAGCGTTTCGGGCTCGACCGTGCCGTCTCGCCTGAGGTGCTGCGCGAGGTCATGGCGGCCATTTCGGCCGACCTCTCGCGCCTTGACGGGCACCTGGTACCGGACGCGCTGGCCGGGATGGGCGGTGCGGTAACCAATATCACGGCCGTGATGCATCGTCTCGCGACCTATGACCCGGTAGTTGTTCAGGGCAGCATCGTCGATCGTGGGGAGCTTGACCGTCAGATCGAGCTCTACCGGTCGAGGGATGCGGATGCCCGTCGAGCCATCGTCGGCCTGCAGCCGAAGCGTGCGGAGGTGATCCTCGCCGGAGCCTGCGTGGTGCGAACGATAATGGAGAAACTGGGCAAGGACAGTTTCACCGTCAGCGATCGCGGTCTGCGTCACGGCGTGCTGGCCGAGCGTTTCGGAGACTGAATGTTGCTCTATTTGCAATGAGAAAGGTTTTGGCGATCGAGCCGAATGGTTTGCTGAATGCAGCGAAGGGGATGTCATCATGATGAGCAAGGCGACCACAACACCCACACTGAGCGCGAAGCCTGTAAGTACCACCAAGGCCGTCGCTCCCCAGCAGCAAGCACCAGTGCCCCACAAGACGGTGAAGCCAGCACTGGCCAAGCCCCTTACGAGCGAGCAGATAATCGAAATGTTCAGGCTCGTGAAGGGGTCTACCAGTGTTGAACTCAAGTTGTCGGTTCCCCTCACCAGCGCCCGTGCGACGATCAAGAGCATAGGGCTCGATCCGGTCGAGGCCCAGCCGCGACAGGCTTTCTTCTTCGATACACCCGATCTGGCCCTGTATAAGGCCGGCATCGTCGTCCGGGCGCGGCGCATCCAGGGGGGGGATGGAGACACTGTCATCAAGCTTCGTCCGGTAGATCCCTCCACCATAGATGCTGAGCTGCGCCGCGTGGCAGCGTTCAAAATCGAGGTGGATGCGATGCCGGGTGGATTCGTCTGCTCGGCTTCGTTCAAAGGGGTCTGTACCGGTCAGGAGGTGCTTGACGTGGCCTCGGGCGAGATGCCTTTGCGTAAGCTGTTCTCCAAGGAACAACGTGCCTTCTATGATGCCCATGCTCCTGCGGATATCCCGATGGACCAGTTGGTCCTCCTCGGACCCGCCTTCCTGCTCAAGGCCAAGCACACGCCGAAAACGACGGTGTTCGATCGCCCCATCGTCACCGAGGTCTGGCTCTATCCTGATGGCTCACACATCATGGAGCTGTCCGTCAAGAGCCTGCCGAAAGAGGCCTTCCAGGTCGCGGCCGATTTCAAGGCTTACCTGGCCAGCCACGGGATCGCCCTCGGCGCGGACCAGTCAGCAAAGACCCAGACAGCGCTGAAGTTTTTCAGCGCCAGACTCAAGAAGGAGGGATTAGCCGGCTGAGAAGCTGCGTGACAGGTTGACGGGCCTGTATTCAAAATCGGTCTGCCAAAGGCTGTTGGGGTCTTGATCGCGCCTGTGATGAGACTCAAGGATGCATTTTTCTGTAGACGACCCTGAACAGCCAGTTGGCACGAGGACTCGGGGGAGATTCGGTCACCGCCGCCTTGTTCTCCTTCGCGGCCGGGGCATTCAGCCTTGGGATCTTCTCGCTGCTGCGCGGCGGATTATTCACCTCCCTTGCGGCTATTCCGTCACAGCCTCTGTGGAGTCTGGCTGGCGGCCTGATCGGTGCATGCGCCCTGTTCAGCTATGTCGTGCTGGCACCGAAAATCGGTTTTTCGGCCCTGCTTGGGCTGGCCATCGTCGGACAGCTGCTGTCATCACAGGCCATCGACCATTTTGGTCTGCTGGGCACCATCCAGCGGCCGGTATCTGTGATAAGGCTGGGGGGTATGCTGGTCATGCTGACCGGGCTCGTCGTCATGCTGTTCGGTGATCGGCTAGCAGATCGTTTTCTGCACTGACGAAATGGCATCCCGGCTCGGTTGCCATGGCCTGAATAAGCCTGGCCACAGAGAGGATCGCCTGACCTGGTCAGGCGATCCGGCTCATATCACGTCAGTCATCACCCCTGGACATTGACCAGGATCCGGCCGCGCACCTGGCCTGCCAGGAAGGCATCCCCCAGGGCCACGACCTGAGAGAGGGGCACTTCCCGGGTGAGGAGATGGAGGCGGGTCAGGTCGAGGTCCTCGGCCAGCCGGGCCCAGGCCTGCTGGCGCAGCGGACGCGGCGCCATCACGCTGTCTATGCCATAGAGGGTGACGCCGCGCAGGATGAAGGGCATGACGGTGGAGGGGAAGTCCATCCCCCCTGCCAGGCCGCAGGCGGCTACGGCGCCGCCGTAGCGGGTAGTGGCGCAGGCGTTGGCCAGGGTATGGCTGCCGACGGTGTCGATGACGCCGGCCCAGCGCTCCTTGCCCAGAGGTCGCCCCGGCGCGGCCAGGTCGGCGCGATCGATCACCTCGGCGGCGCCGAGGGACTGGAGATAATCCGCCTCGTTCAGCCGTCCGGTGGCGGCCACGACCCGATAGCCCAGCTTGGCCAGGAGGGCGATCGCCACGCTGCCCACGCCGCCGTTGGCGCCGGTCACCAGAATGTCACCGTCCCCGGGGGCCACGCCGTGCTTCTCCAGCGCCATCACGCAGAGCATGGCGGTGTACCCTGCGGTGCCGATGGCCATGGCATCCCGGGGGCTCAAGCCAGAGGGCAGAGGCACCAGCCAGTCGCCCTGGACCCGTGCCCGCTCCGCCAGCCCGCCGCTGTGGGTCTCACCCACGCCCCATCCGTTGAGCACAACCTTGTCGCCGGGGCGCCAGTCGGGGTGCTGGCTCTCCAGCACTGTGCCGGCAAGGTCGATGCCGGGGATCAGGGGGAAGCGGCGCACCACGGGGGCGGCACCGGTGAGGGCCAGGCCGTCCTTGTAGTTGAGGGAAGACCACTCCACCGCCACGGTCACATCCCCGGCAGGCAGTACCTCCTCGGGGAGGCTCTGGTAGCTGGCGCGATAACCCGCCTCGTCTTTCTCGATCAGAATACCCTTGAACATCTTGCTTCCTCGCATTAATTGGACTGCGTGACTATTAATGAGCGTTAAAAAATCACTTGGCTAACTTCATGAAAAAATTGAGAAAAGAGAGCATCGGCTCGGTATTGCCCACCAGGCGTGCGCGCAGTACGGCGCCTTCCCAGCCGATCCAGAACTGATGGGCGAGGGCGGGGCAGTCGCTGTCGTGAGGCAGATCCCCCGTCGTCACCGCCTCCCTCAGGCACTGGGCGAGCAGCGCCTCCCAGTCGAGCAGGATCTGCTCGAGGCGAAGGCGCAGCTCGGGGGAGAGTTGCACCACCTCCTGGCCCAGGTTGCCCACGAGGCAGCCACGCTGGAACGCGAAGCGGGTCATGCCCAGGCAGGCGCTGTCGACGAAGGCGCCAAGGCGCGCCAGGGGGGGCAGGCTCGCATCCCCCAGATAGCGCGTCAGCTTGCGGCAGAAGTAGTGGTGATAGGCATCCATGACCGCCAGGGTGAAGTCGTGCTTGGTGGCGAAGTAGTGATAGAAGGAGCCCTTGGGGATCCGGGTCGACTGCAACACCCGCTCGATGGAGGTGGCGGCGATGCCCTGCTCGGTCAGCAGCTCCATGCCCCGGCGGATCAGCAGATCCCGGGTGTCGGCATAGGTGTGTCCGTGCTGGGCAGGGCGGCCGCGGGGGCGGCGGGGCAGGGCGTCATTGGGTTGCATGGGGTTATTAGACGCCTCAACTAGAAATAATGCAAGCGTGGCACCGAACGGACGAAACGAGTGGATGAGATCGGGTAGTTGAGACAAGCTTGAGCCAGCGGGGCTGAAAACAGCGAGGGCGCCAGTGGCGCCCTCGTATCGATGGGTGGCTAGGTCTCAGCTGCGCAGCTTGTTGTAGACAAACAGCACGATCAGGGCGCCAACGGTGGCGATGATGATGCTCGGCAGGTTGAAGCCGGTGACCGTTCCCATCCCAAGCAGGGTGCTGACATAGCCCCCCACCATGGCGCCGACCACCCCCAGGATCACCGTCATGAAGAAACCGCCGCCATCCTTGCCCGGCATGATCCATTTGGCCAGGATGCCGACGATCAGCCCCAGTACCACCCAAGTAAGAAATCCCATGGTCATCTCCTCGTTGTGTGCAGAGAACCAGAGTATATGCAGGGATCCAGCTTGTATCCCGCCACAGCACGGCGTGAGTCAGAAACGGTCTTATGAGACTCGCTCATGACCATGGCAGGCAGAGGACCTCAGCCAAGCGCGCGGGTGTCGAGGCGCTGCCCGGCGGCGGAGCAGACCAGCACCGACCCCTGCTCGAACCAGTCTCCCAGCACGATGCGCCGCGCCGCACGCCCATCCAGGGTGAAGTCGTGGATGGCGGGTCTGTGGGTGTGGCCGTGGATCATCAGGCGGCAGCCGTGCTGGCGCAGCATGTCGTCCACCGCCTCCGGAGTCACGTCCATGATGATCTGGCTCTTGTGGGCATTCTCCATCTGGCTCTGGCCGCGCATCTTGTGGGCGATGGCCTGGCGGCGCGAGAGCGGCAGGCGCAGGAAGAGCCAGCGCAGCCACTTCTGTTGTGTGATGCGGCGAAACTTCTGGTAGCCCTCGTCCCGGGTGCAGAGCAGATCTCCGTGGCTCAGCAGCACCCGCTCGCCGTACAGCTCGATGACGCAGGGATCGCCGAGCAGGGTCATGCCGGCCCGTTTGGCAAACTGGCGCCCCAAGAGGAAGTCGCGGTTGCCGTGGATAAAGTAGACAGGCACGTTCTGCTTGCTCAGGGCGAGGAAGGCATCGGCCACCTCGCGGTGGAGCGGGTTGGGGTCGTCGTCGCCAATCCAGAATTCGAACAGATCCCCCAGCACATAGAGGGCGTCGGCACCTGGCGCCTCCTCGGCGAGAAAGCGCACCAGGGCGGCGGTCATGTCGGGCCTGCCTTGGCTGAGGTGAATGTCACTGATAAAGAGGGTGCTCATGAGGTCCTGGGCATCATGGTAAGAGAGTCCCGCCGAGGCGAATCGCAGGGGCCGTTGGCCGGGTGGATGAGGGGAGACCAGCAAAGCCCCGCGAGAGTGCGTCCCTCCAGGGCCAGCAGCGCCTCGTAGGGGTCGCCGGACAGGCCCAGCAGGCGGCACATGGCCGCTTCCCCCTTGAGCCCTTCATCAAAGCGAAGACGCACTACCTCGGCATGGAAGGGGGCGCCGAAGTGCGCCAGCAGGGCGGCCATCAGGCTGAGGTGGCGCCAGCCGTTGAGGTGCTCGAGGGGATCTGGGGTGATATAGAGCTCAAGGGACCAGCACTGGTCATCGGGCCCGCGACGGCTCTGCTCGGCGATCCAGACCTGCTCGCCCTTGCTTCGCACCTGCCAGCCTTGGGTTGCCAGCGTCGCGGCCAGAGAGGCCGGGTCCGGGTGCTGGCAGAGGATATCGAGATCGCTGCCGGGCCGGTCGAGCCCGATGGCGACCGTGCTCACCAGGGCCATATCGTCGCACAGGCGGCCAAGCTCATCCCACAGGCCGGCACTCAGCAGGGCATGGGCCGAGCGCTGGCGTGCGTTGCCACGGGCCAGATAGTCGAGGCGGCGCCAGTTCGGGGCGGCAGATGGAAAAACTGCGGCCGGGGCCGCAGTGGTATCAGAGCCTGGCCGGCAGGGATTACTCGGCAAGGGTCACCTTGGTGATCACCACGTCTTCGGTCGGGACGTCCTGGTGCATGCGGCCGTAGTTGCCGGTCTTCACGCCCTTGATCTTGTTGACCACGTCCATGCCGGCGGTCACTTCACCGAACACGCAGTAGCCGAAGCCCTGGGTGGTGGCGGACTTGAAGTCCAGGAAGTCGTTGTTGTTCACGTTGATGAAGAACTGGGCGCTGGCGGAGTGCGGCTCCATGGTGCGGGCCATGGCGATGGTGCCGACCTTGTTGGACAGGCCGTTGGCCGCCTCGTTCTTGATGGGGGCGCGGGTCTCTTTCTCTTCGAAGCCAGGGGCATAGCCGCCGCCCTGGATCATGAAGCCGTCGATGACGCGGTGGAAGATGGTGTTGTCGTAGTGACCGTCACGGCAGTATTGCAGGAAGTTGGCCACGGTTTCCGGGGCTTTTTCCGCGTTCAGGGTGAGGGTGATGTCGCCGTGGTTGGTGTGCAGAGTGACCATGAGTTGTCCTTTCATTTTGACGCGAGCGGCAAGGTGCTCGCAGGTGTATGGCATAAAGTGGTGGCAATTCTAGCCCATCAGGGCCCTGCGGCATAGATGGCAGGGGGGGGAGTCGGCTTTTGCGCCTCGTTTTCTATACCGGATGCGGGTAGAATGGCAGGCCATTTTACTCACAGGCAGTGGTCATAAGATGCTGAAGATATACAACACACTCACTCGTCAAAAAGAAGAATTCAAACCTATCCACCCGGGCAAGGTGGGCATGTATGTGTGTGGCGTCACTATCTATGATCACTGTCATATCGGCCACGGTCGCACCTTCGTCGCCTTCGACGTCGTCGCTCGCTACCTGCGCTACAGCGGCTACGAGCTGAACTATGTGCGCAACGTCACCGACGTGGACGACAAGATCATCAAGCGCGCCGCCGAAACGCACGTGACCTGTGACGATCTGACCGAGCGCCTCATCGGCGACATGCACCAGGATTTCGACGCCCTCGGCATGGTGCGCCCTGACATCGAACCCCGCGCCACCCAGCACATCCATGAAATCATCGCCCTGGTCGAAACCCTGCTGGAAAAAGGGCACGCCTACGTGGCGGACAACGGCGACGTCATGTTCATCGTCGACTCCTACGCCGACTACGGCAAGCTCTCCGGCCAGGATCTGGAGCAGCTGCAGGCCGGCGCCCGGGTCGACGTGGTGGATGCCAAGAGGAACCCGCTGGACTTCGTGCTGTGGAAGATGTCCAAGCCCGGCGAGCCGACCTGGGACAGCCCTTGGGGCCCGGGTCGCCCCGGCTGGCACATCGAGTGCTCCGCCATGAACTCCAAGCACCTTGGCAACCACTTCGACATCCACGGCGGTGGCTCCGATCTGCAGTTCCCCCACCACGAGAACGAAATAGCCCAGTCCTGCTGCGCCCACGGCGGCGACTACGTCAACACCTGGATGCACAGCGGCATGGTGATGGTGGACAAGGAGAAGATGTCCAAGTCCCTCGGCAACTTCTTCACCATTCGCGATGTGCTGGCCCACTATGACGCCGAAACCGTGCGCTACTTCCTGATGTCCGGCCACTACCGCAGCCAGCTCAACTACTCGGAAGACAACCTGAAGCAGGCCCGCGCCGCCCTGGAGCGGATGTACACCGCCCTGCGGGATCTGCCGGCGGCGGCCGCCGCCGGTGGCGAGGAGCAGGTGGCCCGCTTCAAGGAGGCCATGGACGATGACTTCAACACCCCGGAAGCCTACTCCGCCCTGTTCGACCTGGTGCGCGAGATCAACCGCCAGAAGGGTGAAGACATGGCCGTGGCCGCCGGCCTCGGTGCCCGTCTGCGGGAGCTGGGCGCCGTGCTCGGCATCCTGCAGCAGGATCCGGATGCCTTCCTGAAGGGCAACGAAGCGGACGAAGAGGTCGCCGAGATCGAGCGCCTGATTGCCGAGCGCAACCAGGCCCGCGCCGACAAGAACTGGGCCGCGGCGGATGCCGCTAGAGCCCGTCTCACCGAGATGGGCATAGTGCTGGAAGACAGCGCCGGCAAGACCAGCTGGCGCCGGGCATAAAGCCGGTGGCGCTGCTCGCGCCAACCGGTTGAGCCAATAAAAAAACCGCAGCCCCAGGGCTGCGGTTTTTGTTTGTGCCTTTTCCCTCTACACCTCTTAAGCCTCGGCGCTCTGTTTAAGCCTCGGTGGTCTGCGCTCTGATTCCCTCTCCCCCAAGGGGAGAGGGAACGTTTACCGCGGACGATTACGCTTCGCTAATCGCCCCTACATGGTGGCGCCGTGCCAATCAGACGAGTGACGCCTCACCCTGACCCTCTCCCGCAAGGGGAGAGGGGATGGTTACCGCGGACGATTACGCTTCGCTAATCGACCCTACTCGACTCTACCAATGGTTTCTAACGTCTTACCCGCAGGGGAGAGGATGGAGCCTCGAGGCTGACGGGCACTCCCGTCGAGGGTGAAACCCTCGCCCCTTGGCGCAGGCGCGGGATGCCGGGCTGGCATCCGCCAGAATTGCTACCGCCCCTGGCTCTCGCTACCACAATGCGCCGCTGACCCGACGGGACGAAACAGGGGCCAACGGGCACCCGTTACCATCCTACGGAGCCGACGGGGCCCGATCCACGGCTATTGCTGAGGGATGTGTCAGAAATGATGGGTTTTTTGCGCTGGTTCAAAGTTATGGCCCGGGGCGGGCCGCCGGGGGGGCCCCGGGCGTGGCGGCGCGCCCGCCAGGCCGTGAGCGGGTGGGTGTTTTCCCGGTCTACCCCTTTCTCGCACTTGTCTGGCGTGCTCCGAGTTGGCTAAGGTGTGCGGACATGACATGCAAGCTGGGAGAGAGGCATGGACAAGATATTGCAGGCCCTGTCGGAGCGGGTTACAGAGGCGCGGGATCTGGAGAGCCTGATCCGCCCGCTGCTGGAGATGCTGGAGACGGTGACCGGGCTGGAGTCGACCTACCTCACCGAGATCGATCTCGAGCAGGGCACCCAGCATATCCGCTATGCCCGCAACGTGGCCGGGCTGCAGATCCCGGAGGGGGCGGCGGTGGAGTGGAGCGATACCCTGTGCCGCCGGGCCATCGACGAGGAGAGGCGCTATACCGACGACGTCGCCGCCCACTGGGGGGATTCGCAGGCGGCGCAGGCCCTGGGCATCCGCACCTATCTGAGCAGCCCGGTGCGCACCTCGTCCGGTTCCCTCTATGGCACCCTGTGTGGCGCCAGCGCCGAGCGCAAACCCCTGGTGGAGGGGGCGGAGCAGCTGATCGCCTTCTTCGCGCGCCTCATCGCCGAGCAGGTGGAGCGCGAGCAACTGCTGCAACAGTTGCAGCGGGCCAACGAGGAACTGTCACGCCAGGCCCTGTCCGATCCCCTGACCGGCTTGCCCAATCGCCGGGCCCTGATGCTGGAGCTCACCCGGCTGTTCTCCCTGTCGGATCGGGCCGGGCACCCCGTCTTCATCGCCTTTATCGATCTCGACGGCTTCAAGGCCATCAACGATACCCACGGCCACGACGCGGGGGATCGGCTGCTCACCACCATGGCGCGGCAGCTGAGTGGGACCCTGCGCAGCGGCGACATGCTGGCGCGCTTCGGCGGCGACGAGTTTGTCGCCGTGGGCATGGGGCCCATCCCGGGGGCCTGCTCGGTCGAGGCGGCGGTGCAGACCTTCCAGCGCCGCCTGTTCGAGCAGAGCGTGCTGCAGCTGCCGATGGGGGATCGGGTGCTTCACTACCCCGGCGCCAGCGTGGGCGCGGTGGCGGTCGATCCGGCACGGGTCAGCGTCGAGGAGGCCCTGCGCCGGGCCGATGCGAGCATGTATGCGGTCAAGCGCCAGCGCCGCGGCGCAGGGGACGGCCCCATCCCGCCTGCGACCCATTGACGGGCCCGGCCCGCGAGGGCCCTGGGGCCGGTTTGATGCGGCGCATGGCGAGGCCGCTCCCCCGATGCTAGGATGCCCATCCCTTTCCAAGACGGAGCCCAGTCGTGGCCAATCCCTTCATTCGCACCCTGCGCGCCCTGGCGGCGCAGGCGACCGCCCTGATCGCCGGGCTCTCGGAGTTTCAGCAGCGCATCTGGGTGGTCAGCATCATCAAGGATGCCTATACCGACACCTTCATCGTCAACGAGGGGAGCTTCGAGGAGCCCATGCAGTGGATGCACCGCAAGGGCTACAGCGCCGAGATGCTGGCCCGGGTCGAGGCCATGGCCCGCTCCCAGGTGATCCAGCTCGAGCTGGGCGGGCAGCAGCACCGCCTGATGCGGGTGAAGTAGGGACGGCGCCGGGCTCAGGGGGCGGGGAAGTACTTGTGCTGGATCTGCTGGAACTCGCTGCTGGCCAGCACCTGGGTCAGGCCGTGCTGGAACTCCTTGACCAGGGCATCGTCCACCGGGTGGCTGAAGGCGAAGCAGAACTGCTCCGAGCTCAGCACCCAGCGCACCGCGAACCGGGCGGGATCCAGCTGCTGGGCCTTGATGAGGTCCATCAGGGTGGACTTGTTGCTGGAGATGAGGTCGACCCGGCCCGAGGTGAGCATCTTGAGCGCCTGGGGGAGGCGGTTCGTGGTCATGATCTTCTGCTCGTCGAAGCCGCCGTTGAGCAGCAGTTGCTCCCCCACGTCGGCGCGCACCGCACCTATGGTGTACTGCTGGGCATCCTCGGGTCGGGTGAGGGTCAATGGGCGGCTGGCGAGGCCCATCAGCACTATCTCGGCATAGCCGATGGGGCAGGCCCACTTGAACAGCGGGTTGCGCGCCTCGGTGCGGGCGGTAGAGAAGAGCACCACATTGGGCTTCTGGGTCAGCAGGTAGTAGCCCCTGGCCCAGGGCAGGATGCTGACGGGCTGGGGCGGGGTGCCTGTCTTCTGCCACACCAGGTGCAGCAGGTCGATGGCGAAGCCGCTGGGGGTGCCCCCTTCCCCGGCGAAGTTGTAGGGTTTGTACTCCTCGGTGAGGTAGTGCAGCTTGGCGAGCGCCGGGCTGGCCTGCAGCGGGCCAGCCCAGAGCATCGCCATGAGGGCGGTGCCCGCGAGGGTGGCGAGCCTGCCCCTGATCCCTGACATCCCTGTTCTCATCCTGACCGTCCTGCTCCGAGTGTCCAGTTTCAAGTGTTGCCAAATCATGGGGTTTCGCCACCCAGGGGGGAAGGGGAGGGCGGGGGGGCCGCCCTTTTCAGGAGGCATCACCAGGCCGGGCGGCTGTGGCCGATGGGCTTGAACGCCTCATCGCGCAGGCCCACCAGCAGGGTGTCACCATCTTCCTGCAGGCGGAATTCGCCGTAGCGCGCCTGCTCATACTGAGCCCCCGCCCCCTCCTCGAAGAAGAAGGCATCCGGCCCGATCCGCCATTGACCCTGGACGTTGCGCACCCTCAGCAGGCGCTCGCCCGGGGCCAGGGCCTCGGGGTTGCCTTGCGCCACCCAGTGCGCCACCTGATCCCCGTCGAGGCGAACGACCAGGGTATGGGCGCCGGCAGCCTCCTGACGGCCCGCCAGCTGGCGGGCGAGGGCATAGTTCAGCCGCATGTAGTCCCCCTGCATCAGGGAGCGGGGATCGACCGGAGCGAGCTCGAGCAGCACCACCTCGCCGGCGCTCATGGCGCGCTCGAAGCGCCAGACGCCGGCATTGATGCCCACCAGGATGGCGAGGCCGGTCAGCAAGAAACCAAAGCGTCTCATGCGGTATTCCTCCCATGAAGGGGCATGTGCCCTTGAGCGTTGCCGAGCGACAGGGCGCCGAAGCCCGGCAATGCGATGAGGCCGATCAGCAAGAAGACGAGGCGTCTCATGAGGCTATCTCCCTGCCGAGGGTCTTCAGCAGATGGCGGGTGCCGAGCAGCAGGGCGCCCGAGCCCAGCAGCAACCAGGACTTGGTCATCAGGGTCAGCCCCAGATCGTAGTAATAGAGGGAGCCGAAGCCGAGCAGCAGCAGGACGGCCAGGGTCATGAGCGCGAGGCTGCCGCCGTAGAAGCCGAGCACCAGCACCAGGGCGCCGGCGCCCATGCCGGGGATGAAGGCGCTGAGCAGCACCAGGGGCAGGCCGGCGAACAGCGGCAGCCTGAGGCGCACCATGACCCCCAGCAGCAAGGCGGTGCAGAGCAGGGGATTGAGCCAGTGCGGCAGCCGGGAGGGGCTGAACTCGTCCAGCATGCTGGCGCCGCCGTCCCAGAGCGGATGGTGCAGCCGTCCCAGCACCAGCAGGGAGAGCGCCAGTCCCAGGGTCAGGGACTCGTAGAGCTGATGGCGAACGGGATCCCGCTCGGCCTGCAGCCAGCACAGGGTGACGGCCCCCATCACCAGCGGCAGGGCCAGCAGGTGCAGGCCGAGGCAAGCCAGTCCAAGCGTGAGCAGGATGGCGGCGGAGAAGCTGTGGAACAGGCGCACCAGCCAGTGCTCGAACAGGGCGGCAATCCCGAGGGAGAGGGTGCAGAGGCCGAACCAGAGGGGGGCCGCGTCCAGATCCAGCCTGTCCAGCAGGCCGTAGAGCAGCCAGGCATCGGCCGCGAGCGCCAGCGCCAGCACGAACTGATCCCAGAGATCGGTGCGCCGGGCGGTGCGATTGAGGCCGAGGGCGGCGATCATCAGGACGGCGCCCAAGGCGAGGGCGTGGTCCGCCTCCCGGGTCAACTCCTCGAACGCCATGAACAGGAAGAAGAGCAGAAAGAGGGCGGCAATCCAGCCCACCATGCCGAGCAGGAAGCGGCTCGACCAGTGGGGCTGTTCGTCCCTGGGGCACTCCCCCTCCACCAGACGGGCGGCCCTCAGGCGCTCCCAGATCACAGGATCAGACATGTGGCCTCCGTTGTTGTTGCAGCCAGCGGCTGGCCAGCACCGACAGGCCGATGGCGATGAGACAGAGCAGCAGGAAGCCGTTCATGTCGGGCTCCATCCACTTGCCGAGCGCCGCCAGGATGACGGCGATGAGGCTCAGGCAGCCCATGGCGAGCCCGGCGATGAACCTGTTGTGCCAGCGCAGGTAGGCGACGGCGAGCCAACCTAGCCAGGCGGGCCAGACCCAGGGGGAGGCGGCATCGAACAGGGCCAGCAGGGCCAGCAGGGTGACCCCGAGCCCGGCGGCCAGCCCCGCCAGCCAGGAGGGCATCAGGGCGTAGCGGGCGGGGGCCAGCATGATCAGCCCCCAGAGGGCGGCGTTGAGCAGGGTCAGGCACCAGCCGAGGGCCTCCTCGTCGAAGGAGAAGAAGAGATCGATGAGGCCGAGCCGCCAGTAGAGCACCAGGGCGAGCTGGCCGAGCAGCCAGGCGAGCGTCCAGAGCAGCGGGCTCCTGCCGAGCGCCGCCAGCGGCAGCAGCAACAGGGCCCAGGTGGCGAACAGTTGCCAGGGATCGGCACCGGTCTGGTAGGTCTGGCCGACCAGGGCCAGCAGGGCGCCGAGGTTGAGGGCCAGGGTCAGCAGCAGGGCCTGGCGCGGGGTGTCGGCCAGGGGCTTGCGCCAGAGTACCAGCAGCATGGCGAGCAGGGGCAGCTCCAGCAGGGCGAGGCGCGAGAGGCGGCCCAGGGCCTGCCAGTTGAAGGCGACGAAGAACACCAGGCCGGCACCGAGGCAGAGACAGCCGAGCCAGAGCAGCAGGCGGTCGAACAGCCAGCGCCAGCGGGCGGGGCCCGGGGGCAGATCGCACAGGGCGAGAGCGGCGGACAGGGACTCCCGGGGGAGGCGGCCGCGTCTGACCCAGTCGAGCAGGGTCTGTCTTGAGGTGAGGTGCATGGCGAGGCTCCTGAAGCCGTCGTGCCTGAAAGATAAGGCATTATGGCACGGCGCCGCGCTCCGGGGCAGCATCCGCGGTGGGGATGCGACATCGACACCGGGCACAAAAAAGCCCCCGCCGGGAGGAGGGGGCCGGAATGACGGCCGGGGCGGCGGTGTCGATCAGTGCTCACGCTGATCCCACCCCCTTGTCCCCTGGGTGTCAGACGAAGATCAGGGTGCTGACGCCCAGGCCCACGAACAGCGCGGCGCAGGCGATGCGGATCCCCTTGAGAGGCAGCCTGTCGGCGCCGAGTTTGCCGAGCAGCACCACGGGGACGTTGGCCAGCATCATGCCGAGGGTGGTGCCCGTGATGACCTGGACGAGGGAGTCGTACTTGGCCGCCAGCAGTACCGTGGCTATCTGGGTCTTGTCACCGATCTCGGCGATGAAGAAGAGCACGAAGGTGGCCATGAAGGGGCCGTACTTGTCCAGCGAGCTCTCCTCGTCGTCCATCTTGTCCGGCACCAGGATCCAGGCGGCCATGGCGATGAAGGCGCCGGCGACCAGCCAGGTCATCACCCTGGGGTCCATCCAGCGACTGATGAACTCCCCTATCCAGGCGGCGCCCGCATGGTTGAGCAGGGTGGCGGCCAGCATGCCGGCGATGATGGGCCAGGGTTTGCGAAAACGACAGATGAGCAGCAACGCCAGCAGCTGTGTCTTGTCGCCGATCTCGGCGATGGCAACGCTGATGGTGGAGGTTAACAAGGCTTCCATAAAGATGACCGGGGGACGGAATTGTTATAAACCAAAGACAAGCCTGCGCCATCCGTCCCCGGTTCTGGCACTGGCCCGTCAAAGGTCTTGTCAAATCCGGCATTGCCCGGATCACCCTGACCATGGTGAGTTGGCACCAAGTATGTTGATCAGGATCGCGCACCGGGTTGGCACCCGTGGCGAGACTACTCCCCCTCGATGGGAGCCGGCATTCTAGGGAAAAAGCGCGGGAGAGACAAGCAGATCAACCGCCCACCAGCTTGACCTGAAAGCCCGCCCTCTCCAGTTCGGCCTTGATCAGGTCCCGTTTGTCCCCCTGGATCTCGATGATCCCCTCCTTGAGGCCGCCGCCGGTGCCGCACTTCTTCTTGAGCAGGGTGGCGAGGGCCTTCTGCTGATCGGCGGGCACGCCGTGGATGCTGATGACCCCGGCGCCCTTGCGCCCCTTGGTCTCGCGCCGGATGCGCACGACCCCGTCGGCGGGGAAGGGGGAGGCGTTCTGGGCGGGGGCGGATTCCTTGATCATGCCGCCGTCCGTGCTGTAGACCAGGCGGCTGTTGTTGTCGTGACTCATGGCAATACTTTGTCGGTTAGCGAAGCGGAGTTTGATTTTACGCAAATAAATGTTGGGGGCACAGCTTATAATCCTCCCACTAAAAGCGAATTATTCTTGTTTAACTTCAGGGGCCCGTCATGGTACTCACACAGCTGTCGCCGGGACAGAGTGCTCGCATCAAGAACATGAACCAGTTGACGCGTCCATTGCGACGCAAGCTGATGGTGATGGGGCTGCTGCCCCAGACCGAAGTCCTCTATCTGCGGGCCGCCCCCCTGGGGGACCCGCTCCAGATCCAGTGCCAGGGCATCTGCCTCTCCATGCAGCGGAGCCTGGCCCAGCAAATCGAGGTGGAGCCGGTATGAGTTTCCTTGCAGCAGAAGAGCCTGGCTCAACTTACCAATGTGGAAGCGCCATGAGCCACTCACAGCAGAAGAGCCTGAATCATCGAATCGAGGTGGAGCCGGTATGAGCTACAACCTGGTCACGGTCGGCAATCCCAACAGCGGCAAGACCTCCCTGTTCAACGCCCTGACCGGCTCCCGCCAGCAGGTGGGCAACTGGAGCGGGGTCACCGTCGACAAGAAGATGGGAACCTTCTCTGCCGAGGGGCAGGACTACAGCCTGGTGGACCTGCCCGGCATCTACGCCCTGGCGAACCAGGAGGCGAGCCTGGACGAGCAGATCGCCAGCCGCTTCGTCCAGAGCCAGCAGCCGGATCTGCTGCTCAACGTCATCGACGCCGCGAACCTGGAGCGCTCCCTCTACCTCACCCTGCAACTGCGGGAGCTGGGCCTGCCCATGGTGGTGGTGCTCAACAAGATGGATCTGCTGGAGAAGCGCCGCATCGCCATCGACGAGGCGCTGCTCGCGAAGGCGCTGGGCTGCCCCGTGGTCTCCTTGTCCGCCCACAACCGCCAGCAGGTGGCGGCCTTCAAGGCCCGTATCCACCAGTTCATTGGCCAGTCCCAGCCCGCCCTGGTGCTCGACTACGGCCAGCCCCTGGAGGCGGACATCGCCGAGCTGGAGACCCTGCTCGCCCACCACCACCTGAGTACCCGCGGTCGCGCCCTGCGCCTGCTGGAGGAGGACGTCGCCATGCAGGCGACCCTGGCGGCGGGCCAGCAGGCCGCCGCCGCCAACCTGGTGGGCCGCGCCCACCACGCCCAGGACATCGACCTGCAACTCGCTGATTTGCGCTACGGCCACATCCACCACTGGTGCCAGCAGGCGTGCCAGCAGAAGGGCAGACTCACCGTCGCCCAGAGCGAGCGGCTGGACAGGGTGCTGCTCAATCGCTGGGTGGGCATCCCCTTCTTCCTGCTGGTGATGTACCTGATGTTCATGTTCGCCATCAAGGTGGGCAGCGCCTTCATCGACTTCTTCGACATCCTGGGGGGGGCCCTCTTCGTGGACGGGGTGCACCACCTGCTGGGGCTGGTGTCGGCCCCCGACTGGCTGGGGGCCGTGCTCGCGGACGGCATAGGCGCCGGTCTGCAGACGGTGGCGACCTTCATCCCCGTGGTGGGCTGCCTCTTCCTGTTCCTCGCGGTGCTGGAGAGCTCGGGCTATCTGGCCCGCGCCGCCTTCGTGGTGGATGCCCTGATGCGCCGCCTCGGCCTGCCCGGCAAGGCGTTCGTTCCCATGCTGATGGGCTTTGGCTGTACAGTGCCCGCCGTAATGGCGACCCGCACCCTGGGGTCGGAGCGCGAGCGGCTGATGACCTCGGCCATGGCCCCCTTCATGTCCTGCGGCGCCCGCCTGCCGGTCTACGCCCTGTTCGCGGTGGCCTTCTTCCCCGAGTCGGGGCAGAACCTGGTGTTCGGTCTCTATCTGTTCGGCATCCTGGTGGCGGTGCTCACCGGCCTCTTCCTGCGCAGCACCCTGCTGCCGGGCAAGAGCGACTCCATGGTGATGGAGATGCCCGATTACGAGTGGCCCCGTCCGGTGGACGTGGGGCTGCGCACCTGGCAGAAGCTCAAGGGCTTCATCTTCGGCGCCGGCAAGACCATAGTACTGATGGTGGCGGTGCTGAGCGTGCTCAATTCGCTCGGCACCGACGGCAGCTTCGGCAACCAGGATCAGGAGAACTCGGTGCTGAGCAAGCTGAGCCAGTCGGTGACCCCGGTGCTGCATCCCATAGGCGTGCGGGACGACAACTGGCAAGCCACGGTCGGCATCCTCACCGGCATCTTCGCCAAGGAGGCGGTGGTCGCCACCCTCAACAGCCTCTACGCCGGCGGCGCCGGTGACGAGGAGCGGAGCGAGTACTCCCTGCTCGGCAGCCTGAAGGAGGCGCTGGCCACCATTCCCGCCAACCTGGCGGACATCGATCCCGCCGATCCCATGGGGCTCAAGGTGGGGGAGCTGGCGGACAAGCAGGCGGCGGCCGAGGCCCAGGAGGTGGACACCTCCACCTACGGCAACATGCAGACCCACTTCGACGGGGTGGCCGGCGCCTTCGCCTACCTGCTGTTCGTGCTGCTCTACATGCCCTGCGCCGCCGCCATGGGCGCCCTGGTGCGGGAGACCGGTCGCCAGTGGGCCCTGTTCACCGCCGCCTGGTGCAACTACGTGGCCTTCCTGTGCGCCACCCTCTTCTATCAACTGGCGACCTTCGCCGCCCACCCGGAGCAGAGCCTGATCTGGACCCTGAGCTATCTGCTCTCCCTGGGGCTGCTGTGGTGGCTGGGCCGGCGCCACGGCGATCTTATCGCCCGCAGGGTGGTGACCCTGTGATACTGCGCGAGCTGGGGGATTACCTTGCGAAGAGCAAGCGGGCGAGCCGGCGGGAGCTGGCCCGCCACTTCCACACCTCGGAGGATGCGGTGGAGGCCATGCTCGGCGTCTGGATGCGCAAGGGGCGCGTCGTCAAGCGGGCGACCAGGCTGTGCGGCGGCAGTTGCTGCGGCAGCAGCGAGGAGGTGACGTTCGAGTGGTGCGAGCCCGGCCGGATAGGGCTGGTGCAAAAAGGCTGACGCCACCTGAGATGAAAAAGGGAACCCCAGGGTTCCCTTTCTTGTGGGCAGCGGGCAGAAACGGCACCCTGGTGCTTGCCCGGGGTCAGCGGCTGGGCGCCCTCTTCGCCGTCATGCCAGCCTGGCCAGCATCTCCCTGGTGACCAGCACTATGCCCTGCTCCGAGCGGTGGAAGCGGCGGGCATCCTCGTCGGCATTTTCACCTATCACAGTGCCTTCCGGCAGCTTGCAGCCCTTGTCGATCACCACCCGGCGCAGCCGGCAGCCGGCCCCGATCTCGACCCCGGGGAAGATCACCGCCTGATCCAGGGTGCAGAAGGAGTCGACCCGCACGTTGTTGAACAGCAGCGAGCTCATGATGAAGGAGCCGCTGACGATGGTGCCGCCGGCGAACATGGAGTTGATGCTCATGCCGTGCTGGCCATTCTGATCCTGCACGAACTTGGCGGGGGCCGTCATGTTCTGGCTGGTCCAGATGGGCCAGTGCTGATCGTAGATGTCGAGCTCGGGCGTCACCGAGGCGAGATCCATGTTGGCCTCCCAGAAGGAGTCCACCGTGCCCACGTCGCGCCAGTAGGGGCGCTGCTGCTCCCCGCAGCCGACGCAGGACATGCTGAAGGGGTGGGCATAGGCGGTGCCCTCCCTGACCACCCGCGGGATCACGTCCATGCCGAAGTCGTGATGGGACTGCTCGTCGGCCAGATCCTCTTCCAGCAGCTGGTAGAGATAGGCGGCCTCGAAGATGTAGATCCCCATGGAGGCGAGCGCGGTGTCGGGGCGCCCCGGTATGGACGGCGGGTCGGCGGGCTTCTCGACGAAGGCGTTGATCTTGCGCTCCCCGTCTACCGCCATCACGCCGAAGGCGCTCGCCTCCTGGCGCGGCACCTCGATGCAGGCCACTGTCATGCGGCTGCCCAGGTTGACGTGATCGAGCAGCATGGCGGCGTAGTCCATCTTGTAGATGTGATCCCCCGCCAGCACGATCACGTACTTGGGGCCGTGCTGGCGAATGATGTCGAGATTCTGGTAGACCGCATCGGCGGTGCCGCGATACCAGCTGACCTCGTCCACGCGCTGCTGGGCCGGCAGCAGCTCGATGAACTCGTTCATCTGGTAGCGCAGGAAGGACCAGCCCGACTGCAGGTGACGCAGCAGGCTGTGGGACTTGTACTGGGTGACCACACCGATCCGGCGAATGCCGGAGTTGACGCAATTGGAGAGGACGAAATCGATGATGCGGAACTTGCCGCCAAAATGGACGGCCGGTTTCGCCCGATCGTCCGTCAACTGCTTGAGGCGGCTGCCTCGCCCTCCTGCGAGCACCAGGGCCATGGTCTCGTTCAGCAACTGTCTGGCCTTCGCGGTGTTGGCTGGTTGTAACGACATGGAATACCTCTTTATTGATATGTCGCCTCAATAGTGCCTCCTTTGAGGCCTGTGCGAAAGGGTTTTCAGCTCTTTTTGCCCGGCTGGGGACGGGAGACCCGCCCTGTCGTCATCCTGAGTGACGAGAGTTGTCGTGGTGGGAGGGGCTGGCCGAGGTTGCGGCCGGGCAGGGGAGGGAGGTGAAAAAAAGCCCCGCGAGGGCGGGGCCGGGTGCAACGGGGGTCGGGGCAGGGGGCTAGATGAGATCCCCTTCGTCCTTGGTGGGTTCCAGGCTCCAGCCGCTGGCCGCCGCGCTGTTGCCTATCTGCCCCTTCTCGCGCCAGAGTTTGATCTTGAGGCGCAGGTTGTTCTGGGAGTCCGCGTTCTTCACCGCCTCCTCCTCGTCGATGACCCCCTCCACCACGAGATCGAACAGGGTGCTGTCGAAGGTGACCATGCCAAGGGCCCTGGATTTCTCCATGATCTCCTTGAGGCCGCCAAACTCGCCGCGCTTGATGAGGTCGCGCACCGTGTGGGTGCCGAGCATCACCTCCACCGCCGCCCGCCGTCCGCCGTCCGTGGTCTTCACCAGACGCTGGGAGACGAAGGCCTTGAGGTTGTTGCCCAGATCGTTGAGCAGCTGGGGGCGGCGCTCCTCGGGGAAGAAGTTGATGATGCGGTCCAGCGCCTGGTTGGCGTTGTTGGCGTGCAGGGTGGAGATGGCCAGGTGCCCGGTCTCGGAGAAGGCGAGGGCATGCTCCATGGTCTCCCGGTCGCGGATTTCGCCGATGAGGATGACGTCCGGCGCCTGGCGCAGGGTGTTCTTCAGCGCCGCGTGGAAGCTGCGGGTGTCCACCCCCACCTCCCGCTGGTTGATGATGCACTTGTGGTGGCGATGGACGAACTCCACCGGATCCTCGATGGTGATGATGTGGCCGCCGCTGTTGCGGTTGCGGTGATCGATGAGGGCCGCGAGCGACGTGGACTTGCCCGAGCCGGTGCCACCGACGAAGAGCACCAGGCCGCGCTTCTCCATGATGGTATCGAGCAGCACGGGGGGGAGCTTCAGATCCTCGAAGCGGGGGATCTCGGTCTTGATGTTGCGCGCCACCAGGGAGACTTCGTTGCGCTGCTTGAAGATATTGACCCGAAAGCGGCCTATCTGGGGCAGGGAGATGGCGAGGTTCATCTCCAGCTCCTTCTCGAACTGCTGCTTCTGCTCGGCATCCATGATGCCGTCGGCGATGCGGGCTACTTCACCGGGTTCGAGCAGGGCCTGGCTGAGGGGACGCAGGGCGCCGTTGAACTTGGCGCAGGGGGGGGCGCCGGTCGAGAGATAGAGGTCGGAGCCATCCTGTTTGGCCAGGATCTGTAGCATGTCTCTCAATTCCATGTGTTGCCTCGTCAATCAAAGGGATAGGGGAGCGCCGTGCTTGAGTGTACAGCCTCAGGCACCGGTCAGTTTTTCACGGAACACAAAAAACACCGCGCCCAGGATGCACAGGCCGGCCCAGAGGTAGTCCCATTTCAGATCCTCTTTGAGGTAGAAGATGGAGAAGGGCACGAACACGGTAAGGGTGATCACCTCCTGCAGGATCTTGAGCTGGCCGACCGACAGCACGGTGTGGCCGATGCGGTTGGCGGGCACCTGCAACAGGTATTCAAACAGGGCGATGCCCCAGCTGACCAGGGCGGCGATGATCCAGGGTTTGTGGTTCATGCTCTTGAGGTGGGCATACCAGGCAAAGGTCATGAAGACGTTGCTGCAGATGAGCAGACCGATACTGGTCACGATAGGGTTCATTAGGTTCTCCTTTAAAATCAATGCATTTTATCTCGACTCCCTGGGTTTCCATAAGGGGCGTCAGAGGGTATTTTTAACCCACAGGATGTCAAAATAAGGTTGAACGGGATGGGCAAGACAAGCCGGGGTGTGCTTGGTCTGCTGTTTGCCAGCTGGGCGCCCGTGATGGCTTTGGCAAACGGAGCGCCAACCCTGACAGTGGTCACCGATGTGTGGCCGCCATTTCGCATGATCACGCAGAATGATGAGTTCCATGGTCTGGACATCGACATTCTGCGCCAGTTGCAGGCGCGCAGCGGCATAGCGATGACCCTCAAGCGGGTGCCCTGGGGGCGCGCCCTCAAACAGATGCAGACCGGTCAGGCGGATCTGATGATAGGGCTGGCCCACACAGAGGCGCGGGCGACCTTCATCGACTACCTGCAACCGGCCTATTACCAGTGCCAGCCGGCCTTCTATGGCAAGGCGGCGGCGGTGGCGACCCTGAACACCTACGGGGATCTCCGTGGCCGGGAGATAGGCTATGTGCTCAACTCCGCCTATTTCTCCCCCTTCGACGGGGACACCGGGCTCAAGAAGCACGGCGTGCCCACCGAGGATCAGCTGCAGCGCATGGTGGAGCGGGGGCACCTGCCCCTGATGATCGGCACCGACTGCCAGGTGGACTACGCACTGAGCCAGCACAATGCCGGCGAACTCGTGAAGGCGGCCTATCGTCCCCCTCATCCCGTGGTGCTCTATCTGGGCATGAGCAAGCGCTCACCCCACCACGCCCTCGGCCCCAGGCTGGCGCAGGCGTTGCAAGCCATGGTGGAGAGCGGCGAGATAGCGGCGCTGGCCAAGCCCTACCAGCCTTGACCTCGGGTGGTAACACGCTGTTATCATGCAGCTTTCCTGCCTGTCCCCCGGGGACGGGCATCCGTCTCATCTCGGGGACCCCGCGTGTATCTCGCTCTCATCCATCGCCAGCAGCGCTGGCAGCGCCGCTGGCTGCTCGCCCTGGCGCTGTTGACCCTGGCCCTGTTCCTGCTCTCCCTCGCCTGGGGGGAGTTCGTGCTGCTGCCCTGGCATCCCCTGGGGGAGCTGGAGCTGCGCATCCTGCTGGATCTGCGGCTGCCCCGTGCCGTGCTGGCCCTGCTGGCAGGGGCGGCGCTCGCCTGTGGCGGGGCCGTGCTCCAGGTGATGCTGCACAACCCGGTGGCCGAACCCGGCCTGCTCGGGGTTTCGAGCGGTGCGGGCCTTGCCGCCATGGTGGCCATGGCGGTGGCCAAGGCCCTCGGCATCTACCTGCCGGGATGGGGGCTCTCCTTCGCGGCCTTTGGCGGCGCCCTGGTGGTGACCATGTTGCTCATACAGCTGGCCCGCCGGGCGCGGCTCGGCCATACCCGGCTGCTGCTGTTCGGGGTGGCCATCGGCATCCTCACCAACGCCGCCATGACCTGGCTGATGTACTTCGCCGATGACGGCGCCCTGCGGGAATACATGTTCTGGATGATGGGCAGCCTCGCTTACGGCAGCCAGCAGTTCGCCTGGTGGTGGCTGGTGCTGCCGCTGACCCTCGGCTGGCTCTGCCTGCAGGGGCGGGCGTTGCAACAGCTGCTGCTGGGGGAGACCCAGGCTCGCCTCATGGGCATGAACGTGGAGCGCATGCGGGTGCGGTTGGTGCTGGCGGTCTGCCTGCTCACCGGCGTGGCGGTGTCCCTGTGCGGGGTCATCGGCTTCGTCGGCCTGGTGGTGCCCCATTTACTGCGATTGTGCGGTGGCAGCGATCAGCGCTTCCTGCTGCCCGCCTCGGCGCTGGGCGGCGGGGCCCTGCTGCTCGGCGCCGATCTGGTGGCCCGCTCCGTGCTGCACGCCGGGGAGCTGCCCATCGGCGTCATCACCGCCTCGGTCGGGGCGCCACTCTTCATCTATCTGTTGCTGAGGCAAGATGCCCATGCCGGCTCCTGACACTAAGGGCGAAGGGCTCCCCGTGCTGGAGGCCCGCGCCCTCGCCATCGCCCACCGTCTCGCCCCCCTGGATCTCGCCTGGACCGGGGGCCAGCTGGTGGCGCTGCTCGGCCCCAACGGCAGTGGCAAGTCGAGCCTGCTGGGGGCCCTGGCCGGCATTCTGCCCGCCGAGGGCGTCGTCTTGCTGGGAGGGGAGGCCCTCACGGCCCTGAGCTGGCCCGAGCTTGCAAAGCGGCGGGCCATGCTGCCCCAGCGCCAGCCCCAGCTGTTCCACATCCCGGTGTTCCAGGTGCTGAGCCTGGGGCTGGGGGAAGAAGGGGAGGCGCAGGCGCAGAACCGGGCCGTGGAAGAAATCTGCGGGGCCCTGGAGCTGGAGGGACTGCTGGCGCGGGACTTCAGCCGCCTCTCTGGCGGGGAGCAGCAACGGGTGCTGATCGCCCGCACCTTGCTGCAGCTGTGGCCGGGCCTGAACCCGGCCGGGCGGCTCCTGCTGCTGGACGAGCCCCTGGCGGGGCTGGATCTGCACCATCAGCTGGCGCTGCTGCGGTTGCTGAAGCGGCTGGCCGGACAGGGTCTGCTGGTGGTTGTCGCCATCCACGACATCAACCTGGCCATCGACTGGGCGGATCGCATTCTCTGCCTGCAGCAGGGCAAGGTGGTGAGCGAGGGGGGCGTCGAGGTCATCGACGCGGCGCTGCTGGAGCGGGTGTTCCAGATAAGGACGGAGCGCATCGAGGCGGCGGGCCGGGTCTGGTTTATGCCGAGTCTTTGAGAACGGAGCGCAGAGGAGAGATAGCGTTTGTAGGGTCGATTAGCGAAGCGTAATCGGCCGCCTGCAAGAATAAGGGGCCAGTATCAGGAATACTGGCCCCTTTGCTTTTATTCGCTGTTCAGCCCAGCTTGTCCAGACGTACCTTGGCCGCTTCGGCCAACATGGCCAGCAGGGTCTCGGTGTCGCCCCAGGAGAGGCAGGCGTCGGTGATGCTCTGACCGAAGGGTGATGACGCAGCCGTTAACCCTGGCGGATTTTTTCCAGACGCACCTTGGCGGCCTCGGCCTGCATGGCCAGCAGGGTCTCGGTGTCACCCCAGGAGAGGCAGGCATCCGTGATGCTCTGACCGAAGGGTGATGACGCAGCCGTTAACCCTGGCGGATTTTTTCCAGACGCACTTTGGCGGCCTCGGCCAGCATGGCCAGCAGGGTCTCGGTGTCGCCCCAGGAGAGGCAGGCGTCGGTGATGCTCTGGCCGAAGGTGGCGGCGCAGCCGTTCTCCACGTCCTGACGCCCCTCCACCAGGAAGCTCTCGGCCATGATGCCGGCGATGCCGGTGCGGCCGCGGCGCAGCTGATCGCAGATATCCTGGGCCACCAGCAGCTGGCGGCGGTGATCCTTCATGCTGTTGCCGTGGCTGAAGTCCACCACCAGGCGCTCGGGCAGGCCCACCTGGGCCAGGGCCTCGCATGCTTCGTCGATGCTGGCGGTGTCGTAGTTGGGCCTGTGGCCGCCGCGCAGGATCACGTGGCCATAGGGATTGCCGGCGGTACGGTAGATGGTCATCTTGCCGTCCTTGTCCGGGGAGTAGAAGATGTGGCTGTGGCGGGCGGCGCGCACCGCATCGATGGCGATGCGGGTGTTGCCGTCGGTGCCGTTCTTGAACCCCACCGGGCAGGAGAGGGCGGATGCCATCTCGCGGTGTACCTGGGATTCGGTGGTGCGCGCCCCGATGGCGCCCCAGGTGATGAGGTCGCTGATGTACTGGCCGGTCACCATGTCGAGGAATTCGGTGGCGGTGGGCATGCCCATCTTGTTGATGTCCACCAGCAGCTGGCGGGCCAGCTTCAACCCTTCATTCACGTCGAAGCTGCCGTCCAGGCGCGGATCGTTGATGAGCCCCTTCCAGCCGACTATGGTGCGCGGCTTCTCGAAGTAGGTGCGCATCACGATGCACAGGCTCTCCTTGTACTGCTCGCGCAGGGCATTGAGGCGCTGGGCGTATTCGCGGGCGGCGGCGGGATCGTGGATGGAGCAGGGGCCGACGATGACCAGCAGGCGCTGATCGTCACCGGCCAGAATGGCTTCTACATCGTGGCGGGCATCCAGCAGGTTCTGGGCGACGGTGTCGGTTAACGGGAAGGCGTGCGCCAGCTCGCTGGGCGTGATCAGGGACTCCAGGCGACGGGTGCGCAATTCATCGGTGTGAATGGACATACGACTCAATTCTCGAGTGGATAAGAGGGGCGGGACGCCAAAATGCAAGGGAATAAAATAAAGCAAAACGCCCCCGATGGAAACCTCGGGCGGCTCTGATAGGATGTGAGCCCAAAAGCCATTTCAAATGAGGTAGTTATCGTGGCAAAGCCAGGCGCGACCGGGATCACCCGCATCATCAACGCAACCGGTTACAGCATGAAGGGTCTCAAGTCGGCCTGGATCAACGAGGCCGCCTTCCGTCAGGAGCTGGTGCTGATCCTGCTGCTGATGCCGCTGGCGTTCTGGATTGGTGACTCCCTCAACGAGATCCTGCTGCTCGCCTGCATCAGCTGGCTGGTGGTGATCGTCGAGGTGCTCAACTCTGCCATCGAGGCGGTGGTGGATCGCATCGGCTCCGAGCATCACGAACTCTCGGGCCGCGCCAAGGATCTGGGCTCCGCCGCCGTCTTTATCGCGCTGGCCCTGAACGCCCTGGTATGGGGGGCCCTGGTGGGCCGCAATCTGTTGGGATGGTGGTAGGTTGCGAGAGCAACCTTTCTTCTGACATAAAAAAGCCCGTCATCACGACGGGCTTTTTGCTGCGCAGATAAGGGCTTATCAGTGCAGGATACGGGCACGGATGGTGCCGCCTATCTCCTTGAGACGGGAGAGCGCCTTCTCGCTGTGCTCGGTTTCCACGTCGATCACCACGTAGCCGATCTCGCTGCTGGTCTGCAGGTATTGACCGGCGATGTTGATCCCCTCGTCGGCGAAGATCTGGTTGATCTGGTTCATGACGCCGGGCTGGTTGCGGTGAATGTGCAGCAGGCGGCTGGAGCCCTTGTGACCCGGCAGGGAGACTTCCGGGAAGTTGACCGCGGAGAGGGTGGAGCCGTTGTCGGAGTACTTGACCAGCTTGTTGGCCACTTCCAGACCGATGTTCTCCTGGGCTTCCTGGGTCGAGCCACCGATGTGCGGGGTCAGGATCACGTTGTCCAGGCCGCGCAACGGGGTGAGGAACTCCTCGTCGTTGGACTTGGGCTCCACCGGGAAGACGTCGATGGCGGCGCCCGAGAGGTGACCGCTCTTGATGGCGTCGGCCAGGGCGTCGATGTCCACCACTGTACCGCGGGAGGCGTTGATGAAGATGGCGCCCGGCTTCATCATGCGCAGCTGCTCGGCGCCGATGAGATCCTTGGTGGAGGCGGTCTCCGGCACGTGCAGGCTGATGACGTCGGACATGTTGAGCAGCTCCACCAGGTTAGGCACCTGGATGGCGTTGCCCAGGGAGAGCTTGTTCTCGATGTCGTAGTAGTAGACCTTCATGCCGATCATCTCGGCGATGATGCCAAGCTGGGTGCCGATGTGGCCGTAGCCTATGATGCCGAGCTTCTTGCCGCGGGCTTCGACGCTGCGGTTGGCGAGCTTCTCCCAGACGCCGCGATGGCACTTGGCGTTCTTCTCCGGGATGCCGCGCAGCAGCAGCAGGATTTCACCCAGCACCAGTTCGGCCACGGAGCGGGTGTTGGAGAAGGGGGCGTTGAAGACGGGGATGCCGCGCACGTGGGCGGCGTCCAGGGCGACCTGGTTGGTGCCGATGCAGAAGCAGCCGATGGCCACCAGCCTGGTGGCGGCATCCAGCACCTTCTCGGTGATCTGGGTGCGCGAGCGCAGGCCCACGAAATGCACGTCACGAATGCGCTCGATCAGTTCCTCTTCCGACAGGGACGTCTTCAGATATTCCACATTGGTGTAACCGGCGGCCCGAAAGGTCTCCACCGTGTTGGGATGGACTCCCTCCAGCAGCAGTACCTTGATCTTATCCTTGTCCAGCGAAAACTTGGCTGTCATGACGTTCCCTCTATTGTTTTTGAAAAATGCGCTCAGGCTTGCAGTGTGAAGAAAACCGTAAAGTAGCAAAAACGTTTGGGAGAGGGAATATTTGTGACGAAAGTCAAATTCTTTGAAGTTATCAACGTTTTTTGCAGCAGTGCTGCTACAAGCCATTGAGGGATAAATAGAAACGGCGCCATCAGGCGCCGTTGTCATATCACGGGAGCAAAGAAGAGGGAGCTGATGACCCCGATCGCCCTCCCGCCGTCACCCTTGCTGGGTCACGACGCCATCCGGCGTGCCGATCAGCACCACGTCGGCGCCACGGTGGGCGAACAGGCCGTTGGTGACCACGCCCACTATGCTGTTGAGCTGGGTTTCCAGTTGTTTGGCGTCGGTGATGGCCATGCCCTTGACGTCCAGGATGATGTTGCCGTTGTCGGTGATCACCCCTTCACGCCAGACCGGGTTGCCGCCGAGCGCCCGGATCTCGCGGGCCACGTATTCGCGGGCCATGGGGATCACTTCCACCGGCAGCGGGAAGGTGCCGAGCACGTCCACCGTCTTGGTGTTGTCGATGATGCAGATGAACTGGTCGGCCACGGCGGCGACGATCTTCTCGCGGGTCAGGGCGGCGCCGCCCCCCTTGATCATGTCGCGGGTGGCGTTGATCTCGTCGGCGCCATCCACATAGACGGAGAGGGTATCGACGTCGTTGAGGTCAAACACCAGGATGCCAAAGCCCTTGAGGCGCTCGGTGGAGGCGACGGAGCTCGATACCGCGCCCTTGATCTCGTCCTTCATGGTTGCCAGCGCATCGATGAAGTGGTTGACGGTAGAGCCGGTGCCCACACCGACGATGGAGCCGGGTACCACGTATTTGAGCGCAGCCCAACCGGCCGCCTTCTTCATTTCATCTTGAGTCATGATGGATCCTTATGGAAAAAGCGGGCGCATTATATCCAAGCCGCCTCCCCGGGGCGACCATGGCGCTCACGTTCCGGGGTAAAAATCCCCAAGATGTAAATCGTTTGCCGGTTTATTAAGCCGAGGGGCGGGGAAGGGGTGATCCCGCGCCGTCACGGGAAGAGCCAGCTGCGGCTGGGGGTGATGATCTGGGGCAGCGGCACGTCCCACTCCTCCCGGGGCACGGCCTCCACCTGCTGACAGTCGTGGGCAAGGCCGAGCGGTCTTGGGCCCAGTCCGTGCTCGTGCCAGCAGGCCAGGGTGCGATCGTAGTAGCCGCCCCCCATGCCGAGCCGGTTGCCCGCCTCATCGAAGGCCACCAGGGGGGTGCAGATAAGATCCAGCATGCTGTGGGGCACCACCTGCAGCACATCGAGCTCGGGCTCGGCGATACCGAAGCGGTTGCGGGTCATGGGGCTGGTGGCGGTGTAGCGCAGGAAGAGCAGGTGGCCCGGGGTGAAGGGGTGCAGCACCGGCAGATAGACCTCCTTTTGCTGGGCCCAGAGCCAGTGAATGGCGGGCAGGGGATCGAGCTCGCCGTCGTTGGCCAGATAGAGGGCGATGCGTCTGGCCGCGAGGATCCCGGGATCTTCCTGGAAACGGCTGACCAGTTGCTGGGCCGCCGCCTGCTGGTCTGCCTGGCTCAGGCGCCTTCTGCGCTCTCGGACAAGCTGGCGCAGGGAGTGGCGCATATCGGGGTGCTCGGGCTGAAGGTCAGGCATGGGGGCTCCTGTGGTGGTGCGAAAAGGCAGGCTTACCTTAACAAGGGCGCCGGGGGATGAAAAGCGCAGGGGCTTCCCTGTCTCGGCGGGATGACAGACGAAACAGGGCGCGGCCTGATGGCGGCGCCCGAGGGGGGAACGGCGAAGACTCAGGCGACTTGGCGGTTATCGGCGCCGGCGCGTACCTGGTGCTTGATAAAGACCGCGATGAGGGCGGCCAGTCCCAGGGCCATGGGGTAGAAACTCATGCTCACGACCAGCAGCGGCGAGAGGGCAAATATGGAGCCCAGCAGCAGCGCCTGGGCACCCCAGGGGATGAGCCCCTGTACCACGCAGGAGAAGATGTCCAGCATGGAGGCGGCGCGGCGCGGGGTGACGCCGTGGTGATCCGCGAGATCCCGCGCCACCTTGCTCGCCACTATGATGGCCACGGTATTGTTGGCGGTGCAGAGGTTGGTGAGGCTCACCACCCCGGCGATGCCGAGCTCGGCCGCCTTCTCGTTCTGCTCGCCATCATGATGACGGGTGAAGCGGGCAATCAGGGCGGCGATTCGTTCGCTTATCCAGGCCAGCCCCCCCTGGCGCTCCATCAGGGCGCCGAGGCCGCCGATCAGCATGGAGAGCAGGAAGATCTCCTGCATGCTGGTGAAGCCCTGATAGATGTCCTTGCTGAACTGGCCGAGGGGATAGCCGCCCATCATCCCCACGCCACCGGCGGCGATGATGCCGAGCCCCAGCACCATGAAGACGTTCATGCCCGACAGCGCCAGCACCAGGATGAGCAGATAGGGGGCCACCTTGAGCAGGTCCGCCTCGGCGGCGGGCGCCGGTGCCGCGCCGGTGGAGCCCAGCAGCAGATAGAGCAGGATCACCAGCACGGCGGCGGGGGCGGCAATCTTGACGTTCTCGCGGAACTTGTCCTTCATCTCGCAGCCCTGGCTGCGGGTGGCGGCTATGGTGGTGTCGGAGATGATGGAGAGGTTGTCCCCGAACATGGCGCCGGAGAGGATGGTGCCCGCCATCAGCATCGGATCGATGCCGGCCGCCTGGGCGACGCCCAGCGCCACCGGTGCCACGGCGCCTATGGTGCCCATGGAGGTGCCCATGGCGGTGGCCACGAAGGCGGAGATGAGGAAGAGCCCCGGCAGCAGGCACCAGCCCGGGATGAGGGAGAGGCCGAGCGCGACCGTGGCATCCACCCCGCCGGTGGCCTTGGCCACGGTGGCGAAGGCCCCCGCCAGCAGATAGATGAGGCACATGGCCATGATGTTGCTCTCGCCAACCCCCTTGAAGAAGGTTTCCAGGTTCTTGTTGAACCCCTCGCGCCCCAGCACCAGGGCCAGCATGACGGCGGGCAGGGCGGCGACGGGGGCGGGCAGCTGGTAGAAGGCGAACTTGACCCCCTGCAGGGTCAGCCAGGTACCGGTACCGATGAAGAGAGCAAGAAAGACCAGAAGGGGCAGCAGGGCTCTGGCACTGGGGGGAGTCTGGATCATGTGTTCCTCGAAGCTTGAACAATGACCTCCTGTCGCGGCCTGTGTGGAACCGGGCGGGTTCGGGCACAGGGCGGGCATCCTGCCGTTATGGGGCGCCACAGTAGTGAGTCGGGGCGGTTCGGTCAAGATAGACGTCCGGATGGACAACTCTTTTTCTCTGATGATTCCGTCATATGGATTAAATCTGTCGAATATTCTGTTTTTAATGTGTTTGTCTGTTTATTTGTCGGGGTTGGATCGGCGGCCACGGCGGGCTTTTCAAAGGGGGCGCGGGCTGGTAAAACGGTCTCTTTCCATAATAAAGAGATGAGAGGGTGGAGATGGACAATCCGATCCGTGTGGCCGTGATGGGCTGTAATGGTCGTATGGGCAAGGTGCTGCTGGAGGCCATCGCCAACGCCGAGGGCGTGGTGGTGGGCGCGGCGCTGGAACGACCCGGCTCTGCCGTGATGGGTCTGGATGCGGGTGAACTCAACGGGCTGGGCCGGCTGGGGGTCGCCATCAGCGACAGCCTGGAGAAGGTGAAGGACGATTTCGATCTCATCATCGACTTCACCCGTCCCGAGGTGACCCTGGCGAACCTGGCCTTCGCCCTGGCCCATGGCAAGCGGATGGTGATCGGCACCACAGGTTTCGACGACGCGGGCAAGGCGGCCCTTCGCGAGGCGGGCAAGGAGATTGGCATCGTCTTTGCGTCCAACTACTCGGTGGGGGTCAACCTGGTGTTCAAGCTGCTGGAGCAGGCCGCCAGGGTGATGGGGGACTACACCGACATCGAGATCATCGAGGGGCACCACAGACACAAGGTGGATGCGCCCTCTGGCACCGCCCTCTCCATGGGGGAGGTGGTGGCCAGGACGCTTGGACGTGACTTGAAAGAGTGCGCCGTCTATGGCCGCGAGGGGATCACCGGCGAGCGGGACCGCAACACCATCGGCTTCGCCACCATCCGCGCCGGGGATCTGGTGGGGGAGCATACCGTCATGTTCGCCGACATCGGCGAGCGGGTGGAGATCAGCCACAAGGCCTCCAGCCGTCTGACCTTTGCCAACGGTGCGGTGCGGGCCGGCAAGTGGCTCGGCCAGCAGGGCGCCGGCCTCTACGACATGCAGGACGTGCTCGGCCTCAAATAGGCCGTGCCGGGCGGACGCGCCGCCCCGTCCTGGTTGCCAGACCCCGGTTCGCCGGGGTTTTTCTTCTCTTTTTTGTAGAAATAACCCTTAAGCATCACTTTTTAAGTGAACCAGCCTAAATCCCTCCATTCTTACAATCTGGCCAAACTCCCGCGACATAAATGTCATTAAAGGGTAACGGCAGTGGGTCTCAATGTTCCCCGTCAGCGCTCTCTTTTCCTCTTCCAGAAAGAGACTAAAAATTCAAATCAAGAAAAACGTTTTCCATTCTCCGCCATCATTTTTCTATCGCCAAACGACACTTTTTTTATTGTGTTTTTTGTTTTTCAGTTTCACATGTTTATGTTTTTTAATGATTAAAAATCAATTTTTGTGTTTTGTGTGGCGTGGGGTGGTAGTTTTGTTCGGGGTTTTTGCTTTTCTTTTTAGTGAGGGGGTTGCAAAGCCTTAAAGTGCATAGATAATGGGTAATGTTGCTTGTTTATTGAATTTAGATGCATTTCGAACGCGAAAAGACGTTGAAATGAGATCGTTTTTAAGTAGAATGCGCCCAATTTGCCAGAAATCTGCCGGGTTTGAACCCTGTTTCAAACAGCGTCCGGACCCGCAACACCCAGGTAAATTGCTGAATTTAAAGCTAAATAACTGGAGGTTGTCTTGAATCACACTGCATTGCTAGTGCTGGAAGATGGAACTGTGTTCAAAGGCGTGTCGATAGGCGCCGAGGGATGTTCCGTTGGTGAAGTGGTTTTCAATACGTCGATGACGGGCTATCAGGAAATCCTCACAGATCCCTCTTATTCCCGTCAGATCGTTACTCTCACTTACCCCCATATAGGCAACACCGGCACCAACAGCGAAGATGAAGAGTCCAGTCAGGTCCATGCTCAGGGCCTCATCATCCGGGACCTTCCGATACTGGCCTCCAACTTCCGCAATCAGCAATCCCTCTCCGATTACCTCAAGTCTCACAACATCGTTGGCATCGCCGACATCGATACCCGCAAGCTGACCCGCATCCTGCGCGAGAAAGGCGCCCAGGCCGGCTGCATCCTGGCCGGCAAGCAGCTCGATGAAGCCCATGCCCTCGAACAGGCCCGCGCCTTCCCCGGCCTCAAGGGGATGGATCTCGCGAAAGAAGTGACCGTGAGCGAATCCTACAGCTGGACCGAAGGTAGCTGGCAGCTCGGCAAGGGGCACGTCACCCCGGCAGAGGGCGACTTCAAGTACCACGTGGTGGCCTACGATTTCGGCGTCAAGCGCAACATACTGCGCATGCTGGTGGACCGCGGCTGCCGCCTGACCGTGGTGCCGGCCAAGACCCCGGCCGCCGAGGTGCTGGCGATGAACCCGGATGGCATCTTCCTCTCCAACGGCCCCGGTGACCCCGAGCCGTGCGACTACGCCATCGACGCCATCAAGGCCTTCCTGGCCACCAACACCCCGGTGTTCGGCATCTGCCTGGGCCACCAGTTGCTGGGTCTGGCCTCCGGCGCCAAGACCGTCAAGATGAAGTTCGGCCACCACGGTGCCAACCACCCGGTGAAGAGCCTGGACGACAACACCGTGATGATCACCGCCCAGAACCACGGCTTCGCGGTGGACGAGAACAGCCTGCCGGATTGCCTGCGCGCGACTCACGTCTCCCTGTTCGATGGCTCCCTGCAAGGCATCCATCGCACCGACCGTCCGGCCTTCAGCTTCCAGGGTCACCCGGAGGCGAGCCCGGGCCCGCACGACTGTGCCGGTCTGTTCGACCACTTTATTGAATTGATCAAGCAGTATCGCGCTTAAGAGGAAAAGAGAAGCCATGCCAAAACGTAACGACCTACAGAGCATCCTGATCCTCGGCGCCGGCCCCATCGTCATCGGTCAGGCCTGCGAATTCGACTACTCCGGTGCCCAGGCCTGCAAGGCCCTGAAAGAAGAGGGCTATCGCGTCATCCTGGTGAACTCCAACCCGGCCACCATCATGACCGACCCGGAGATGGCCGACGCCACCTACATCGAGCCCATCACCTGGGAAGTGGTGCGCGAGATCATCAAGAAAGAGCGCCCGGACGCCATCCTGCCCACCATGGGCGGCCAGACTGCCCTCAACTGCGCCCTGGCGCTGGAGCAGCACGGCGTGCTGGCGGAGTTCGGTGTGGAGATGATCGGCGCCACCGCCGACGCCATCGACAAGGCCGAAGACCGCTCCCGCTTTGACAAGGCCATGCGCAGCATCGGCCTGGAGTGCCCGCGCGCCGGCATCGCCCACAACATGGAAGAGGCCTGGAAGGTCCAGGCCGAAGTGGGCTTCCCCTGCATCATCCGCCCCTCCTTCACCATGGGCGGCTCCGGCGGCGGCATCGCTTACAACCCGGAAGAGTTCGTGGAGATCTGCGAGCGCGGTCTGGATCTGTCGCCGACCAAGGAGCTGCTCATCGACGAGTCGCTGATCGGCTGGAAAGAGTACGAGATGGAGGTGGTGCGGGATCGCAACGACAACTGCATCATCGTCTGCGCCATCGAGAACTTCGACCCCATGGGCATCCACACCGGTGACTCCATCACGGTCGCGCCGGCCCAGACGCTGACCGACAAGGAGTACCAGATCATGCGCAACGCCTCCATGGCGGTGCTGCGCGAGATCGGTGTCGAGACCGGCGGCTCCAACGTCCAGTTCGGCATCAACCCCAAAGACGGTCGCATGGTCATCATCGAGATGAACCCGCGGGTGTCCCGCTCCTCTGCGCTGGCTTCCAAGGCGACCGGTTTCCCCATCGCCAAGATCGCCGCCAAGCTCGCCATCGGTTACACCCTGGACGAGCTGATGAACGACATCACCGGCGGTCGCACCCCGGCCTCCTTCGAGCCGGCCATCGACTACGTGGTCACCAAGGTACCGCGCTTCAACTTCGAGAAGTTCGCCGGCGCCAACGACCGTCTGACCACCCAGATGAAGTCCGTGGGCGAAGTGATGGCCATCGGCCGCAACTTCCAGGAGTCCCTGCACAAGGCGCTGCGCGGTCTAGAGACCGGCAAGACCGGCTTCGACCCCATGGTGGACCTCAATGCCCCCGACTCCCTGACCCGCATTCGCCACGAGCTGCAGGATGCCGGTGCCGAGCGCATCTTCTACATCGCCGACGCCTTCCGTGCCGGTCTCTCCATGGACGGCGTGTTCAAGCTGACCAAGATTGACCCCTGGTTCCTGGTGCAGATTGAAGAGCTGGTCAAGCTGGAAGAGCAGGTGAAGGAGCGCGGCATGGCCGGCCTGGATGCCGACTTCCTGCGCAGCCTCAAACGCAAGGGCTTCGCCGACGCGCGTCTGGCCAAGATCCTCGGCGTGGCCGAAGGGGAAGTGCGCAAGCTGCGCGCCCGTCACAACATCTTCCCGGTCTACAAGCGGGTCGATACCTGCGCCGCCGAGTTCGCCACCAACACCGCCTACATGTACTCCAGCTACGACGAGGAGTGCGAGGCCAACCCCACCAACCGCGACAAGATCATGGTTATCGGTGGCGGCCCGAACCGTATCGGTCAGGGCATCGAGTTCGACTACTGCTGCGTGCACGCGGCCCTGGCCCTGCGCGAAGACGGTTACGAGACCATCATGGTCAACTGCAACCCGGAAACCGTCTCCACCGACTACGACACCTCGGACCGTCTCTACTTCGAGCCGGTGACTCTGGAAGACGTGCTGGAAATCGTGCGGGTCGAGCAGCCCAAGGGCGTCATCGTCCAGTACGGCGGCCAGACTCCGCTGAAGCTGGCGCGGGCATTGGAAGCGAACGGCGTGCCGGTCATCGGGACCAGCCCGGATGCCATCGACCGCGCGGAAGATCGCGAGCGCTTCCAGTCCGCCGTGGAGCGCCTCGGCCTCAAGCAGCCGGAAAACGGCACCGTCACCGCCCTGGAGCAGGCCGTGCTGACCGCCGAGCGCATCACCTACCCGCTGGTGGTGCGCCCCTCCTATGTGCTGGGTGGCCGCGCCATGGAGATCGTCTATGACGAGCAGGATCTGCGCCGCTACTTCGCCGAGGCGGTGAGCGTCTCCAACGAGTCGCCTGTGCTGCTGGACCGCTTCCTGGACGACGCCACCGAGGTGGACGTGGACGCCATCTGCGACGGCGTGGATGTGGTCATCGGCGGCATCATGGAGCACATCGAACAGGCCGGCATCCACTCCGGTGACTCCGCCTGCTCCCTGCCGCCCTACACCTTGTCCAAGGCCATTCAGGACGAGATGCGCGAGCAGGTGCGCAAACTGGCGCTGGAACTCGGTGTGGTCGGCCTGATGAACGTGCAGTTCGCGGTGAAAGACAACGAGATCTACCTCATCGAGGTGAACCCCCGTGCCGCCCGGACCGTGCCCTTCGTCTCCAAGGCCACCGGCGCGCCGCTGGCGAAGATCGCCGCCCGCGTCATGGCCGGTCAGAGCCTGAAGGAGCAGGGCTTTACCCAGGAGATCATCCCGCCCTACTACTCGGTGAAAGAGGTGGTTCTCCCGTTCGCCAAGTTCCCGGGTGTCGACCCGCTGCTGGGGCCGGAGATGCGCTCCACTGGTGAAGTGATGGGCGTGGGCAGCAGCTTTGCCGAGGCCTATGCCAAGGCGCAGCTGGGTGCCGGTCACCAGGTACCGCGCGAAGGGCGCGCCCTGCTCTCCGTGCGCCACGGCGACAAGGAGCGGGTGGTCAACCTGGCCGCCAAGCTGCTGGAGCTGGGCTATGACCTCGACGCCACCCACGGCACCGCCGTGACCCTGGGGGAGGCGAGCATCAACCCGCGCCTGGTGAACAAGGTGCACGAAGGTCGTCCGCACATTCTGGATCGCATCAAGAACGGCGAGTACACCTACATCGTCAACACTGCCGAGGGCCGCCAGGCCATCGAGGACTCCAAGCAGTTGCGTCGCGGCGCCCTGCAGCACAAGGTGGCCTACACCACCACGCTGCACGCGGCCTTCGCCACCTGCATGGCCATCAGCGTCGATGCCACCGCCAACGTGAGCTCTGTGCAGGAGCTGCACGAGAAGGTGAACAACCGCTAAGCGTGCCGGCAGCACGCTGCCCGTCCGATGCACGCAAACCCCGCCAGCGATGGCGGGGTTTTTTATTGCCTGCGCCCAGCCACTTCCGGGGGAGCGCCCATAAGGAAGATGGGGGAGATGGCGAATAATTCATCACGACGGGTGATACTCACCCCATTATTGGATATTCACTACATCAATATTGCTTAATTGGCATGATTGGATGCAATCTTCGCAATCTCTCGCCCCGCTTGCCTCTTTATACTGGATTCTCATCAAACAAGGTCGTCTGCGCCGACACACCAAAAGGTGGCGTGCGAGAGGATCAGCGCCCGCAGCCCGATCCGGCTGCCGTGGCCGGCCCCGGTGACCGACGGGGGCCGCAGGAAAACCGGTCGCGGGGTTACCGCCGCGCGACTCGTCAGGGCCGGCGTTACCGCGCCAGCCCGCTTCCCCTCCTTTGCCCCACCCGCCTGTCGGCCCGGTCGTCCGGCGCCTCGCCCATCCGTCAAGGGAATCTGAATATGAGCTTCGATCATCGCAAATACCGCCGCTCCCCCGTCATCAGTCTGGCGGATCGCCAGTGGCCCAACCGGGTGCTAGAGCGGGCGCCGCTCTGGTGCGCCGTGGACCTGCGCGATGGCAACCAGGCGCTGGTCGAGCCCATGACGGTGGCCCAGAAGATGCAGATGTGGGCGCTGATGGTGCACATCGGCTTCAAGCACATCGAGGTGGGGTTTCCGGCGGCCTCTCAGCCGGATTTCGACTTCGTGCGCGAGCTTATCGATCGCAACCTCATTCCGGACGATGTCACCATTCAGGTGCTGGTGCAGGCGCGCGAAGATCTGATTGCCCGTACCTTCGAGGCCCTCAAGGGGGCGAGGCGGGCCATCGTCCACGTCTACAACTCGGTCAACCCGACCCAGCGCAACTATGTGTTCAACTCAGGAAGGGAGGGGGTCAAGGCCATCGCCGTGCAGGGGGCGCGCTGGGTACGGGAGTACGCGGCCCGCAATCCAGGCACCGAGTGGAGCTTCCAGTACTCGCCGGAGAGCTTCAGCAGCACAGAGGTGGAGTTTGCCGTCGAGGTGTGCGACGCCGTCATCGACGAGTGGCGCGCCGCTGCCCGACCCATGATCCTGAACCTGCCCGCCACCGTGGAGGTGAGCACCCCCAACGTGTTCGCGGATCAGGTAGAGTGGTTCTGCCGACACCTGAAGGCGCGCCCGGAGGTGAGCATCTCCATCCATACCCACAACGATCGGGGCTGCGGGGTGGCCGCCGCCGAGCTGGCGGTGCTGGCGGGGGCGGATCGCATCGAGGGTACCCTGCTCGGCAACGGCGAGCGCACCGGCAACATGGACATCGTCACTATGGCCATGAACCTCTACAGCCAGGGGATCGACCCCGAGCTGGACCTGTCGGACATGGACGCCATCGTCGCCACCGTGGGGGCCTGCACCCAGATTGCCCTGCACCCGCGCCACCCCTATGCCGGCGAGCTGGTCTACACGGCGTTTTCCGGCAGCCACCAGGACGCCATTCGCAAATCCCTGGCGGCGGAGAAGCCGGATCACTACTGGGACGTGGCCTACCTGCCCATCGACCCCGCCGATCTCGGGCGCAGCTACGAGGCGGTGATCCGCATCAACAGCCAGTCCGGCAAGGGGGGCGTCACCTACCTGCTGGAGCGCGACCTCGGCCTGCAACTGCCGCGTTGGCTGCAGATCGACTTCAGCCGCCGGGTTCAGGCCGAGGCGGAGGCCTGCAGCAGCGAAATCAGCCCGGAGCAGATCCGCGCCCTGTTCGAGCGCCACTATCTCGAGCCCGCCCACGGCTATCGCATCGGTCGCTTCCAGCTCGGCCGCGACGGTCAGGAGAGCCTGCGCCTCGAGCTGCAGACCCCGGACGGGTCGCTGCAACTGTGCGGTGAGGGGGAGGGGGCCATCACGGCGCTGGTCAACGGCTGGCAGCGCCAGACCGGGATGCACATCGATGTGCTCGACTACTCCGAGCATGCCCTCACCGCCGGCACCGAGTCCCGCGCCGCCGCCTACGTGCTGCTGAGCGTGGATGGCGCCCGCCTGTGCGGGGTCGCCATCGGTCGCGACGTGGTCAGTGCCTCCCTGCAGGCGGTGATCAACGGTGCGGCCCAGCAGCAGGCCCTGCGCCAGAGCGCCTGAGCCCCGGCTCATCTGTAAACAACAACGCCACCCTAGGGGTGGCGTTGTTGTTTATGGGGCTCACTGTGCCAGAGGCTTGCGGGGCGGGGCAGGGCGCGCCAGATCTTGTGCGCCGTCACCCAGAAGGGGCGCAGGATGAGCACGCTCAGACGGCTGTAGCGTTCGTTGTCCTTCGGGCCCACCCCGAAGGAGAGTGGCTCGGGCTGGCTGCTGGTCACGTAGAGGGTGCCGAACCACCAGTCCCAGATCGAGAGGTTGGTGCCGAAGTTGTGGTTGAAGTGGCGGGGATCCCGGCTGTGGTGGATCTGGTGCTGGGCCGGGCTGTTGAGAAGGTGTTCGAACCTCGGGCCGAAGGAGAGCCAGACATGGGTGTGGCGCAGGTTGGCGGCCAGGGAGTTGAAGATGAGCACCAGGTAGCTGATGCCGAACAGGGTGTAGGGGCGCACAGTGCCACCACAGAGCCAATGGAAGAGGCCGCCGTAGAGGGCGAGACAGCTCCCCTTGACCAGCATCTCGCACAGCTTCTCCACCAGGTGGATGCGGCTGGCGGTTGGCGGCACCATCACGGTCGCGCTGTGGTGCACCTTGTGAAACTCCCACAGCCAGCGGCTGTGGAAGGCGCGGTGCAGCCAGTAGTGGACGAAGTCGCTGATGAGGAAGACCCCCAGGCCATAGAGCATCATCAGCCAGCTTGCCTCGGCGAGCCTCGGGCGTTCCCCCCAGAGCCGGGTCAGCGCGGATTGCACATCCTCGGCCTGCAGCAGCCAGGGGTGGAGCCACGCCATTATTGGCAGGATCACCGCCACATGCAGCAGGGCGCGCACCAGGTAGTACTGGTAATCGAGCAGGGCCGAGGGGTGCAACCAGACGGCCCGGCCCCCCAGGAAGCGGCGAAAGCTGCGGGCCCCGGGGTCCCCCCGGCGGCGACGGTGCAGGCAGAGCAGGTAGGCGACGGTGCCTGAGATCAGCAGGAAGACGACGCCCAGGCGTCCGTTGAGATCGAACAGCCCGGACAGACATTGCCAGAGCGGGGTGATCAGCAAGCGCTGCAGGGGGTCGAAGAGGGGGGTCAGCTTGTCCATGGGCTCCGTGCCGGGGCGTGTCATTCGGCGGCATTCTAAATAGAAATGACTCTCAATAAAAGCCATTGTTCGCGGATAGGGAAATGGTCGGTGCACTGTGGAGTGGGCGAGTGCGCTGGGCTGCGCCACCCGCCGTCACGGCGATGGGCGTTTGCCCCCTGGACGGCCCCAGGAGCGGGCCCGAGGCTTTAGCCAGGCGCGTCGATCCTCTACAATGGCTCTCTGTTTGCGTTCGGGGCCCCTTATCTGAGATGGAGGGGCCCCTCTGTCTACCGGAAGCCTTCATGATCTCTTCTTCCCCTGTCGTCACTTCAGTTGCCTCTGCGCCCCGTGAGGCCTCTCCTGCCCGGCCCCTGCGCACCCTGCCGCTGCTGATAGCCGCACTGCTGGCGGGGTGTGCCAGCGAGCCGCCTCCGCCCGTGGAGGCGGCGGCCGCCATCGCCAAGCAGCCCAAGGCCATGCAGCCGCGCAAGCCGGCGGACATGAAGAGCCGCATCGTGCGCTTCCTGCCGCGCCAGGTACCCGACAAGCCGGGCTGGGCCAACGACGTGGTGACGGCGCTCTCGAGCCAGGGGCTGACGGTGAGCGATCACAACGTCTGCAGCGTGCTGGCGGTGGCGGAGCAGGAGGCCACCTACCAGGCCGATCCCGTGGTGCCCGGCCTTGGCAAGATTGCCTGGAAGGAGATCAACGCCCGGGCGGCCAAGCTGCTCATCCCCGAGTTCATGGTGCGCACGGCGCTCTCCATCAAGTCCCCCACCGGCAAGTCCTATGCCGCGCGCATCGATGCCCTTCGTACCGAGCGGGAGATGAGCGAGATCTTCGAGGACATGATAGGTTCGGTGCCCATGGGCAGGCAGCTCTTTGGAAACCTCAACCCGGTGCGCACCGGCGGCCCCATGCAGGTCAGCATCGCCTTCGCCGAGGCCAACGCCCGCGGCTACCCCTATCCCGTGAAGGAGTCCATCCGCCACGAAGTCTTCACCCGCCGCGGGGGCATCTGGTTTGGCACCAGACACATCTTCGGCTATCCGGCCGACTACCCGGATACCCTCTATCGCTTTGCCGACTTCAATGCGGGCTGGTACGCGAGCCGCAATGCGGCCTTCCAGGCGGCGGTCAGCCGGGTGAGCGGCAAGCCCCTGGCCCTGGACGGGGATCTGGTTCGCTACGACTCGGACCTGCCCGGCAAGACCGAGCTCGCGGTCCACAGCATCGCCAGCCGGGTCAACATGAGCAAGCAGGCCATCCACCAGAGCCTGCTCAAGGGAGATAGCGCCGACTTTGCCCAGACCGACCTCTATCACAGGGTCTTTACCCTGGCCGACAAGCAGGCGGGCAAGCGGCAGCCTCGCGCCGTGCTGCCCGGCATCCAGCTGAAAAGCCCCAAGATCACCCGCAACCTCACCACCGCCTGGTTTGCCAAGCGGGTGGATGACAGGGAGCAGGCCTGCGTCAGGAAGATGGCAGCGATTCGCTGACAGCCAGAGACAACCAGGGCGGCCAAGTGGCCGCCCTGGTTTCATCTCGGACTATCGGGGATTGACCTCATCCTTTGCCACTCCCTCATGGACATGCGCGAGCTGCACTATCTCCCTGCATCTCGGATATCCGCTGCATCCCCAAAACTGGTTGCCCCTGTTTTCTCCTCGGCTGGCGGTGCGCAGCACCATGGTATTGCCGCACCTGAGGCAGCTCGGGTGCTGTCGGTGGCTCACCGGATGAGTGGCGGTGGACGATATCGGACGCTGAGGGGGCGGAGCGTCAGTCGGCAACGATCTGATGGGGGCGGCACCATGACGCGCCTTTAGCCGGGCCACATGCTGTCTGTGGGTCTGCCAGTTGGGGGCAAGTCGCTCTTGCTGGATGATCTCGATCGCTCCATGGACGTCGGCCAGGGTCAATACCTGGGTGGTTTTGCCCTTGATATGGCGGATCAGCCCGCGGTTCATCACGTTTTCCGGCATGGGGGTCTTGAAGGTGCAGTCGCCGATAAAGTAGATGACAGAGTGAAGCTGGTGGTCCGCCAGCCCCAGCAGGGATTTGAGGGTCATCATATGCAGGTGGTTCTGGCGCAAGGGGTTTTGAAAACTGTGCCTGCGGCGATAGATCTGCTGGGTCCAGCTTTTATGGGCCGGATTGCCGAATATCCACCCCCTCATGTTCTTGGTCTCGATCACGAAGACCCCGAAGCGGGAGACGATCACATGGTCTATCTGGGTGCTGCCCTGAGGGATGGGCAGGGTCACGTCCTTGAGCAGGTGATACTCCCGCTGGTCGAGAAAGAGCCGGATGCTGAGGTTGATAAACCACTCCCCGATCATGCCCTTGAACCAGGGGGTTTTGATCAGAGTGGCGATCAGCAGCAGCGGGAGCAGATAGCCGAGCTGCGACAGCAAAAGAGCGAAAACGGGGGGGGGAAGTCCATGTCACCGAGCCTCCATGGGATCTTGCTTCAGGGTCAAGCCTCGATTGGGAGCAGGCTGCGACTCTCGGGGTATTCGGGGCCGCTCGCGGCCTTTACCTAGACTCGCAGGCGGCCGCGAAAGCCCCTGGCGGCATAGTAGGACTGGGCGCCGTTGTGGTACAGGAAGACGCTGTCGTAGCGGCGATCGCAGAACAGGGCGCCGCCGAGCCCCCTGATCGCCGCTGGGGTCTCTATCCAGCTCGATGTCTTGGCATCGAAGCAGCCGAGCGTCTGCAGCGATCTATACTCGGCCTCCGTCAGCAGCGTGATGCCCATCTGCTGGGCCATCTCGGTCGCAGAGCCCGCCGGCCTGTTCTCCTTCCTGGATTCCAGCGCGGCCCTGTCATAGCAGAGGCTTCGGCGCCCGGTTGGGCTCTCGGCGCTGCAGTCACAGAAGATGAGCTGCCCGGTCTGCGGGTCCTGGCCGATGACATCGGGTTCACCGCCGCTGTGCTCCATCTCGTGGAGCGAGGGCAACGACTGCGGGTTGGCGTCCAGCCTGGCGCGCACCTGTGACCAGGGGATCCCCGCGTGACGCTGCGGGTGCCGCTCAAAGCGGGCCTGCAAGGTGGCGAGCAGGTCGTCAATCTGCTCCCGGGTCAGGTTCATCATGCTCTCTCCTTCGCGGGATCCTGCGCCATTAGAAACTCATCGCCAGCCCGATGGTACAACCGCCGGTGTGGTGCCGGGACCGGTAATGAGAGCCTCACGCCCTTAAAAACTCATCGCCAGCCCGATGGAGTAACCGCTGGTGTTGTGGCTGAACATATAGCGGGCCACCAGCCGGGTACGGGTGATAAAGATGTCGTACTTGCTGCTGTCGAGTTCGAGGCCAAGGCCCAGGGAGTTGAGGCTGTTGAAGCCGAGCAGGCCCCGCTGCTCTCCCAGGTACTCGGTTCTGGCGCCCTCCAGCACGTAGCGCAGGGGTCTGTCCAGCAGGGTCCAGTCCCACATGGGGGCGCGGCGGCGCAGGTAGAGACCGAGGTTCTCCGCCTCGGCCTGGCCCGTGATGCTGTCGGCGGTGCCGGTGAAGCTCTGCAGGTGCTGATAGGAGTAGCGCAGCTCGACGTCGATGTCCTGGGGCTTGGAGAACAGCTCGTAGTCGAGCATGAGGGCGCCCCCCAGGCCGTAGACGTTGAGGTTGCCGCCATCCAGGAAGTCGAGGTTCTTGCCGGTCTTGTACTCGATCAGGGCGGCGCCGATGCGCAGATCGCTCGCCACCGTGCCCAGGGTGACGTTGGCGATGGGGCGCAGCACCAGGTTGCCGCCCCAGCGGTCGCGGTACAGGCTGAAGTCCCAGCCGATGCCGCCGGTAGCGCTCAGGCTGTTCCACCTGGTGGGAATAGTGCGGGTCTCGTTGCCGTCGGTGAACACGAACTGGGGATCGTAGCGGCTGTAGCCCAGGGTGCCCTCCAGATAGATGGGAAAGCCCTCGCTCATGGTGGCGCCACCGCCAAGCTGGGTGATGGTCAGTGCCGAGCTCTCGTTGGTCCCTCCGCCGATATCCAGGTTGCTGGCGGTGATGTCGGGCACCACTGTGTAGCTCATCAGGGAGACCACCGCATTGGCGCGTTGCTGCACCAGGCTCTCGTCGCTGGCCTGGGCGCCATGGCAAAGCAGCCAGAGTCCGGCCATCAGAATCGGGGTTGCATGAGAAGAGGGGATCTGCGCCATACCTAGCTCCATGAGTCTCCCCGTCCACTGGGGAGTCCTTATACTGTAACGTTTTTCGCCTCCGTTGGCAGCTCTGCATGGTGCCATCTGGCCATAATCTCCGACCGGCGTCCGCTCCCCCGGGGACGTCTTTCTGGCCCGCCTGCCAAGGGTGTCCGGCGTCAGCCCGGCGGCATAAATGGCAAACATTAATTTATTGTTCAGTTCCCCGGGTGTATAAGGGGCATCCCATACGAACATTGGGGTGGTATCAGGGACGGATTACCAGACGGGGCCTTAGGGTCGTCATGACGGATGCGCATTACGTTGATGGGAGTCATACCAGATGCAGGACATGCTGCTTGCCATATGGCATCAGGATTTTGATCAGCTTATACACATGCAGGCAGTCGGCCTGCTCGTCACCTGTCTGGTGGTGATCCTCTTTCTCGAGTCGAGTTTCGTGTTTCTGCCGTTGCCGGGCGACAGCCTGGTGCTGCTGGCCGGGGGCCTGGTGGGCATGGGCGTGCTGGGGCCCGAGGTGACGCTGCTCTATCTGCCGCTCGCGGCCGGGCTTGGCAGCGTGATCGCCTACTGGCAGGGCCAGGCGCTGCACGGCACCCGTTTCATGGACCATGTGGAGCGGATGATCCCGGAGGGGAGCCTGCCCCGGGCCTCGAGACTGCTCGATCGCTACGGCTTCTGGGCCATGTTCGTCTCCCGCTTCATCCCCTTCGTCAGGGTGCTGACCCCCATGCTGATGGGGGTCTCCCGCCTCAACCTGGTGCGGGTGGCCATGGCCAGCTTCGCCAGCGCCTTCCTCTGGTCCCTGGTGCTCAGCATGGTCGGCAAAGTCATGATGGCGACCCCGGTCCTGGCCAATTACCACGAGTTGTTGACCAAGTGCCTGCTGATCACCTCCTTCGGCCTCTTCGTCATCGCCGTGGCCGCCATCGGCATGCGGCTGCTCAAGCGGCCGGCCAAGCGGGTGCGCTGAGCCGGCCGCTCTGGCGGCGCCTTCCCGGATGGGGCAGGGCGCCTCCGGGCAAAAATTCAAGCCATTTGAGGCGGCATTCCCGCCGCCTATCTGTTACACTTCGCGCCCGCCATTTTCCGGCTCACTCTCTGACGTGATGTCAGACCCAGCCGTCCTTGGCCAAAAGCCGCGCCGACACCGGGCCACAGCCGGTTCAGGCCACTCACGCCAACTACAGCCCAGCTGGAACACAGGAACCCAAGATGAGATTTGAATCGTTCGATTTTGCCCCCGAGATTTTGCGCGCCATCTCAGATTGCGGTTATCAGGAGATGACCCCTGTACAGAGCCAGGCCATTCCGGCCATCCGCCGTGGCCGCGACGTGCTGGCCAGCGCCCAGACCGGCACCGGCAAGACCGCCGCCTTCGCGCTGCCCATACTGCAACGCCTGGTGGACAACCCGGCGCCGGTACAGCCCTCCAATGCCCGGGTGCTGATCCTGACCCCGACCCGCGAGCTGGCGGCCCAGGTGGCGAGCAACATCAACGACTTCGCCAGGTATCTCGACATCACCACCCTGACCATCTATGGCGGTGGCAAGCAGGACGTGCAGGCCAAGAAGCTGAAAGCGGGGGCTCACATCATAGTGGCGACTCCGGGCCGGCTGCTGGAGCACCTCACCGCCTGCAACCTCAGCCTCTCCGGGGTCGAGACCCTGGTGCTGGACGAAGCGGATCGCATCCTCGACATGGGCTTCAGCGCCGACGTGCAGCAGATCCTGCAGGCGGTCAACAAGGCCCGCCAGAACCTGCTCTTCTCCGCCACCTTCTCCGAGTCGGTGAAAAAGCTCGCGAACCTGATGCTGGACAAGCCCCAGGTGGTGAGCGTCAACAAGCAGAACTCCACCGCCGACACCGTCAGCCACACCGTCTATCCGGTGGAGCAGAAGCGCAAGCGCGAGCTGCTCTCCGAGCTCATCGGCAAGCAGAACTGGCAGCAGGTGCTGGTGTTTGCCAGCACCCGCGAGAGCTGCGACGAGCTGGTGGAGGAGCTGAACCTCGACGGCATCAAGTCCGCCGTGGTGCACGGTGACAAGGCCCAGGGCAGCCGTCGCCGCGCCCTGCGCGAATTCACCGAAGGCAAGCTGCGGGTGCTGGTGGCCACCGAGGTAGCCGCCCGCGGCCTGGACATCCCGAGCCTGGAATACGTGGTCAACTACGATCTGCCGTTCCTGGCGGAAGACTACGTGCACCGCATCGGCCGTACCGGCCGCGCCGGCAAGAGCGGCATGGCCATCTCCTTCGTCAGCCGCGAGGAGGAGCGCACCCTGCTGGAGATCGAGGCGCTCATCGGCCAGAAGATCCGCCGCATCATGGTGCCCGGCTACGAGGTGAGCAGTCGCGACGACCTCATCAAGCAGTTGCAGGAGCGCCGCCGCTTCGGCAAGCGCCCGCAGCGGGAAGACAACGCCGCCGCCCAGGCCATGGCCGAGGCGAAGCTGCAGGGCCAGCGCCTCAAGCGCCTGGCGGCCGCCAGGAAGCCGCGCCAGCCGAAGTAAGCGGCGGGCCATCCCATTGAACTGCAAAGGCGCCACCGGCGCCTTTGCCATCTCAGCGCTCAATCCGAGGATCCACGATGACCCCTCCCACCTACAACCAGGCCCTCCTTGAGATGGCCAGCCAGAGCCTGGCCGAGCTGGCCCGCACCGGTGCGCAGAAGGCGGGCAAGCGCACCCCGGCCCAGGAGAGCCACTTTCTCTGCACCTGGATGGCGGACTCGCTCAAGGAGAAGCGCTTCTCCCGCCTGGTGATGGAGGATCTCAAGGCCTGGGTGCAACTGGGCCGCACCCTGGGGGCCGGCGCCGATCTCAAGGGCTTGCTTGAGCGGATCATCCGCCAGTACGAGCGCGCCATGGCAGAGCCGACCGGGCTGGGCGGCCGGCTTGCCGCCCTGCTGGCCGAGCTGGAGGCGGCGGGCTGGCTGGTGCTGACGAGTAGCGAAGTGAACGCCAAGCTGCGCCTGCAATCGGGCGGCCAGCCGAGCCTCATCATCAGCGCCAGCGAGTATCAGGGCCATATCGAAGCGGGTGAGCTGGCCAGGTCCCTTACCCTCTATGTGCGCGGGGACGAGGCCAGATTGGCACAGGCGGCTTTTTCCCACGGCCTGCTGCTGAGCCAGGGCAACAAGAAAACGACCCTGGTCAAGCACCACAAGGCCTACCGGCTGGTGCCCGGCAACGCACAACCGGCCCTGGCGCTGCTGATCGGCCCCTGATCCGGGCGCAAGCTGCGCATCCCCCCACCCGGCCCCGTGCCGGGTTTTTTGTGGATGCTTGCCGGTGGCGGGAGGGGAGGGGGCCTTGATGCGGCGCCAAGGGGGCAGCCTTTGTCGCAGCCGGCGAGGGCCCCCTCCGATGGGGGGCGTCCCCCATATGGAGGGATGGGGGCGCCGAGCTTCTGCTCTAGGGTGGATGAGCCCCAAAGAGGGCCACATGGAAGCAAACCGCCTGATGGCGCCACTCAATGAATGAGGAAACACGATGAAAGCGACTCCCATCGCCCTGCTGCTGGCAGGCTCCCTGATCTCTCCGCTCTGCGCCGCCGGGCTCGATGCCAGGCTCACCCTGGTGGAGGGCGGCACCGACGACGTGCGGGTCAACCTGACCCTGACCAACACGGGGGACAAGCCGGTGCGTCTGCTCAAGTGGCAGCTGCCTGGCAGCGAGGATGCCCCCCTGTTCCTGGTGGAGCGTGATGGTCAGCCGGTTGGCTACGAGGGGGCCCTGATCAAGCGGGCGGCCCCGACCGACAAGGACTTCCATCTCAGAGCCTGACGGTGCAGGCGGAGGTCTCCGGTCTCTACGACATGAGCGTCCAGGGGCAGTACAGCATCCGCTACCTGCTGCCGACCGTGGCGCAGGAGGGGAAAACCGCCAAGGCCAGGCAGGCCCGGGGGAGCGAATCCAATGCCGTGACCCTGTGGGTGGAAGGGGTGGCCGACGATAGGGTGCTGGCCAAGGCGGCCCTGCCCGAACCCCAGGCGGTGACCGCCTCGGTCAGCTTCATCGGCCGCTGCACCAACACCCAGAAGAGCGACATCCTGGCCGCGCTCGATGCCGCCAGCGGCATCACCAACAACTCCAGCAGCTATCTGGCGGTGGACAAGCCCGATGGCCAGCGCTATCGCAGCTGGTTCGGCGCCTATGACGCCGCCCGCTGGAACCAGGCCGAGACGAACTTCAGCAAGATCAAGGATGCCATCGACAACAAGCCGCTCACCTTCGACTGTGGTTGCAAGCAGAGCTACTTCGCCTACGTCTATCCGGACCAGCCCTACAAGGTCTATCTGTGCAAGAGCTTCTGGACGGCACCCGTCACCGGGACCGATTCCCGCGCCGGCACCATAGTCCACGAGCTGAGCCACTTCAACGTGGTGGCGGGCACCGACGATCTGGGATACGGTCAGGCCAATGCCCGCAATCTGGCGAGCACGGATCCCCAGAAGGCGCTGAACAACGCCGACAACCACGAGTACTTCGCCGAGAATACCCCGAGCGAAAATTAATCCGTGAAGGGGCCGCGAGGCCCCTTCCCGTTGTTGAAGGAGCACCCATGATGACTCTCTTGCTCACCACCCTGGCGCTGACCCCCCTGCAGTGCGAACTGTCGGTCAACGCCGAGAGCGGGGTGAACGAGCCCCTGCCCCTGGTGATGACCCTGACCAACCGGGGGGAGACCCCCCTTGAGGTATTGACCTGGTTCACCCCCTTCGAGGGGTGGTTTGCCGATGCCATCGACCTCACCCGCGACGGCCGGCCGCTGGTCTACCGGGGGCCGCTGGCCAAGCGTGGCGAACCCGGAGATGGCGACTTCCTCCTGCTGGCGCCGGGAGAGCAGAGCCAGGCCGATGCGGATCTGGCGCAGGCCTACGATCTGTCGCAGCCGGGCAGCTACCGGCTCAGCTATCGTGCCCAGCCCCTGGCACTGACCCGGGGCGTGGTGCCAAGCTGCCCCGCCATCGACTTTACCCGGGTGGCGGCGCCCTAGGGAAGGTGCGAACAAGTCCCTGATATGAGATCATGTTTGTCATCTGGAGCCATGGAACAGGGTTCATCATGAGTCATCAACTTACCTTCGCCGACAGTGAATTCAGCAGTAAGCGCCGTCAGACCAGAAAAGAGATTTTCTTGTCCCGCATGGAGCAGATTCTGCCATGGCAAAACATGGTGGAAGTCATCGAGCCGTTTTACCCCAAGGCTGGTAATGGCCGGCGACCTTATCCGCTGGAAACCATGTTACGCATTCACTGCATGCAGCATTGGTACAACCTGAGCGATGGCGCGATGGAAGATGCTCTGTACGAAATCGCCTCCATGCGTCTGTTTGCCCGGTT
>NZ_JBFODA010000051.1:0-87619 GCF_040908055.1 Aeromonas sp. R7-4 | reverse complement strand
TGAATCGCCCCTGGTTTTCTAGACACTTTGTTGCTGAAAAATAAACTGCCTTTCAAACTCTACCGGCGACAGCCCATCATTGGAACCATGACGCCTGATTGGGTTGTAAAACATCTCGATATAATCAAACACATCGCTGCGGGCTTCGTCTCTTGTCGCGTAAATCCTGCGCTTGATCCGCTCCCGTTTGAGCAACTGAAAGAAACTCTCGGCGACCGCGTTGTCGTGACAGTTACCCCGTCGGCTCATACTGCAACTCAGGTTGTGGGCCTTCAGAAAGTCTTGCCATTCACCACCGGTAAACTGGCTGCCCTGATCCGAATGCACCAGTACCGGCTGCTTGGGTTTGCGCCGCCAGACGGCCATCAATAACGCATCAACCGCCAAGTCTGCCGTCATGCGTGACTTCATCGCCCAGCCGACGATCTGGCGAGAGAACAGGTCGAGCACCACCGCCAGGTACAGCCACCCTTCTTGAGTGCGAATGTAGGTAATGTCAGTCACCCAGATGATGTTGGGGGCTGGCACCTTAAACTGACGTGCCAGCGTGTTTGGGGCAGCTTGCGTGCTCTTGCCTCCATAATGCCCCTTGCGGCGTTGATAGCCCGTTTGCGAACGCAGTCCCTCCCGCTTCATTAATTTGGCCACACGGTGCTTGCCGCAGGCTTCCCCTGCGTCACGAAGGTCGCGATGGATCTTGCGATAACCGTAGACAGCACCACTTTCCAGCCAGGATTGCTTGACCAATCCGGTCAGTCGTTCGTCCTCCTGCTGTCGTGGCGATGTGGGCTGTTTCAACCACGCGTAGAAGCCACTTCGGTGAACCCCCAGGGTCTGGCACAGGGTAACGACACTGTACCGGTCGAGTCGGGAGGTTATGAACGCGTACCTTTCCTTGACTCGCTGGCAAAGTACGCGGCGGCCTCCTTTAGAATATTGCGCTCCTCGGTGACCTGGCGCAGTTCAGTTTTCAGGCGGCGGATCTCGGCTTGCAAGGCAGACTCTTCTATCTGCTGGTCAGCAGGCTTACCGTACTGCTTGAGCCATGCATACAGGCTGTGGCTGGATACCCCGATGGCACGTGCAACGTCAGCCACCGGCCGCCCGCGCTCGGTGATTTGTTTAACGGCTTCGATTTTGAATGTTTCTGGATAACGCTGACGGGTCATAACACCTCCAATAGTTGCCTCATTTTAAGGCTGTGAGGTGTCTAGGGAACTGGGGGCGATTCACGTTCGCTGCCTGTGATAGCCCTCTGTAATCTGCAATAAATCATAATAATCTTCTACCAATTTATCATAGGGCATATCTGAATCTCTCAGGAATGCCTCATGTCCACCTCTTCCACCCTCAAACTTGCCCTGGAGCTGGCGGCCAAGGTCACCGGCCGCGAGGATCTGGCCGCGTTGGCGGGGCAGGTGCAGGAGTTGGGCCCACTCTCTGACGAGACCGCCGCCGAGACCGAGCGCCTGGCGCAAACCCTGGAAGGGTTGACCCAGCAGCGCGACCTGATCGCCCAGTTCGAGGCCAGTGGCCGTGCCTTAAGCCAGTTGGAGCAGGCTGCCACTGTGTCCCGCGACCGACTGGCCCAGCTGCGCCGCGAGCAGCAGGAGACCGGTGGCGCGGCCCGCCAACTCACCGACCAGGAACGGCAGCTGGCCTCCGAGGTCAAGCAACTGGATCGCCAGCTGGTCGCCCAGGCGGCCAGCCACACCCGCCTACACACCGCCCTCGGCCAAGCCGGGCTCGATAGCCGCAATCTTGCCCAAGAGCAAGCCAGACTGCAGCGCGAACTGCGCGAGAGCGCGGCCCAGACCGAACGGCTGGGGCGCTCCCTGGTGCAGGGAGCGCAAGGGGCTGGCGGCTTCCAGGGGACCATCGGCAGCCTGACCGGACGCCTGGTGGCCATGGCGGGTACCTGGTTCGGGATCCAGACCCTGACCACCCAGCTGATGGCCATGTTCCAGACCGGCGATCAGGCCGAACGCCTTGGCGTCCAGCTCAAGGCGGTGATGGGGTCGATTGCCGGTGGCAAAGAGGCCTCCGTCTGGATCCAGGACTTCGCCAAGAACACCCCGCTGCAACTCGACGAGGTGACCCAGGTCTTCGTGCGCCTGAAAGCCTTTGGCATCGACCCCATGAACGGCGCCATGCAGGGCATCGTCGATCAGGCCTACAAGCTCGGCGGCGGCTTCGAGGAGGTGCAGGGCATCTCCCTGGCCCTCGGCCAAGCCTGGGCCAAGCAGAAGTTGCAGGGGGAGGAGATCCTGCAGCTGATCGAGCGCGGGGTGCCGGTGTGGCAGCTGCTGGAGCAGGTCACCGGCAAGAACACCGCCGAGCTGCAGAAGCTCTCGGAAGCGGGCAAGCTCGGCCAGGACACCATCCAGGCGCTGATGAACGAGATCGCCGCCCAGTCGAGCGGGGCGGCGGCCAACAACATGAGCCTGCTCTCGGGGCTTATCTCCAACGCCCAGGACAACCTGGCCAAGTTCTACCGCATGGTGGCGGAGAACGGGGCGCTGACCTGGCTCAAGAACCAACTGGCCAGCCTCAACCGTGAGTTTGACCAGATGGCCCAGGATGGTCGCCTGCAGGCGTGGGCCCAGCGCCTCTCCGATGGCATCGTCGGGCTTGGGGAATCCATCAAGGCCTTCATCCAGACCGTCTATGCCTGGCGGGATGCCCTGCTGGTGATGGCCCAGGCCTGGTATGGCCTGAAAATCGCGGGCTGGATTGCCGACCTGCGCGGCCTCTATGGCCAGTTCATCGCCCTGCCGGCAGCGACGGCCACGGCGGCGGGTGGCATGACCACGGCAGGGACGGCGGCGGCCGGGGCGGCTATCGGCGTGCGTGCGCTGGGCATGGCCCTGAGGGCCCTGCTGGCTGCCGTGACGGTGGAATCCATCATCCAGATCACCCAGTTCGCCGCCGCACTGCGCCAGTTGGTGCAGGCCGAGCTGGCGCTGCGAGAATCCCAGGCGCTGCGTGCGCAGACCCAGGCCCAGCTCAATGGCCAACTGGCGGCACTCTCTGCCGAGCTGGGGGTGGCCATCACCAGTGTGGCGGATCTCGACCGCCTGGTCGCCGAGGGCAAGGTGCATTACGACGAGGCGACCGGCAGTTGGCGGCAAGGTGCTGCTGCCGTCAAGGAGATCGGTACCGAGGCCCAGCAGACCCGCGACTACATGAATGAAATCAATGCCGTGGCCAAGAAAACGGCGGCAGAGATCCCCGCCACGCTGGGCAAGGCAGCCCAGACCCTGGGGCTGGACTTCGAGCGGGCCAATGGTCGTATCGGCGAGAGCTTCAAGGAGACCCTCGGCGCCCTGGATACCCTGGTGCAGCACAGTGGCTCCAGTTCGGCGGCCTGTGAAGAGTACCTGGCGGCGGCGTTCAACCAGGCGAAGAACAAAGCCGAGATCGATGCGGTGATCGAGCGTATGCAGGCGATGGCCAAGCAGGGCCAGCTCACCGGGGATGGCATCACCCGCTCCATGGCCATCGCGGCCGACGCCATGAGCAAGGTCAAGGGCGGCAGCGGCGATGCCAAACAGGCTGTGGCGGCGATCGGGGATGGCTTCGACACGGCGGCCGCCAAGGCCAAGAGTGCCACCGATGCCATGCGCTCGGGGCTTCGCGGCGTACAGGATGAAGCGCAGCAGACCGGCAACGCCGTGGCGTCGGCAGGAGGCGGGGGCAGTGCGGGCGGCGGTCGGGGGGAGGTCACCCGCACCGTGGGCGCCGGCTCGTTCTTCTACAAGACCGTGGATATCAACAACCTGCGCGGCAATGCCGATGCCTTGGCCAACACCCTCGCGGGCGTGGAAGAGGAACTGGCCCGCTACAGCCAGAAGGTGCGCGATATCCCCGCCTACAGCGAGTGGAGCAAGTATTACGGCGAGAAGTTCCAGAAGGAGATGGAGGCCATGCGCACCAGACTCCAGCAAGAGTTGAGCAAAGCCCAGGCGAAAGAGACCCAGCAGGCGCAAGCCCCCACCTCGACCGTCAGCCAAGTCGGGCCATCAAGCCTCCCTCAAACCTCGTTCAACCCGGGGCAACCCCAGCGGATCATCATCGAGTTGCGTGCATCGAACGGTGCCAAGGCCGAGGTACAGGCCGACGAGGCCAATGCCGCTGCCTTTATCAACCTCCTTAAACAGCAGGGACTGCGCTCATGAACGTCACCTTAAACGGGCTGCAACTGCCCGATGACCTCATCTGGCGAGACGAGTTCGATTGGGCACCCGTCGAGCAAGTGGTCACGCCGACGCTCTCTGGGGCTCTCCTGGTCGAGGAGACGGCCAAACCGGAGGGGCGTCCCATCACCCTGGTGGGTCACTGCCCCCGCGCCACCGTGCTCGCACTCAAGGCGCTGGAGGCCCCGGTGGCCCAGCTCCTGACGCTGACCTTGCTGGATGGGCTGCAGCGGGAGGTGTTCTGGCGCCGCCCCGGTGTGGTAGCCACCCCGTTGATCGAGATGGCCGACCCCGAGGCGGGTGAGCCCTATGCCTTGACCCTTAACTTCACCGAGGTGATCCGATGAGCATTCTTTCCGGCGACATCAAGCTGCTCGGCAGCCAGCGCCTGACGGATACCCCCGATGGCGGCGGCCGGGTGACCGGCCGCGAGATCGTGAGCGGAGAGCACAACAGCCTGTTCCCCGATGTGAGCGATCTCGACCGCGCCTATGGGGATGTCAGCCTGCGCAAGGCGTTCCTCGCGGTGCAGACCGACGACACCGACACCTACTATGGCGCCAACACTACTGTGCTGCTGCCGCCGAGCGACCCCAGCGTGGGCCTGTGCCTGATGAGCACCGGGGACCACCACGACACCCGCGCCGAGGCCCGCGACGTGCTGGAGCGCTACCTGGCACGGGGCCCGAAGTGGCGCGGCTTTCTCTACGACACCCAGCTGGAAGGGCAGCGGGCGATCCGCTTCTTCCAGCGGGTCGAGGTGCGCCTGCCGGAGGTAGGGGAGACCCTGGTGCTGGTCGGCGACGAGGGCAAGGCCAGCGAGTTCGAGCAGTACGTGCGGGTGTTGGAGGTCAGCGAGCAGCTGGCCAAGTTCCAGATCCCGGGGGTGCCCGAGTTCACCCGCAACGTGGTGACCTGCACCCTGGCGGATCCGCTGCGCTACACCTTCGAGGGGGAGCAGCCCACCCCCTATGACGTGGTGACCAATGTCAAGACCGCCCTGCGCGAGACCGTGGTAGCCGATGCGGCCAACTACTTCGCCACCACCAAGCTGGCCGAGGCGGTGAACCTGGGCGCCATGCAGGTGCGGGCCAAGACCATCTTCACCCAGCTGGTGCCGGCCGCGCGCAGCGAAACCCCGGCGGTGGACCTGACCGCTGCCGGCGAGCTGGCCAGCCTGGTGGATTCCGGCCAGGCCCTGGTCACGTTCAATACCGTGGTCAGCATCGCCCCGAGCCGGGGCCTGTTCCTCGGCACCGGCGTGAAGCCAGGCACCCTGACCATCACCATCGGCGCCGCCGTTATCACCGACAAGGGCGGCGAACTGGTGGTGGCGGGGTCGGTGATCGGGTCCATCGACTACGGCCGGGGGCAGATGGAGTTCAACGCCCAGTGCCCGAACTACGGCGCCGCGAGCAAGGACATCAGCTTCTGGCCGGCGGCCCGCCCGTCGCGCATCGCCGACACGGCTCAGATCGAGATCAAGGCCAACAACCGGGGCTATGCCTACACCATCACCCTGCAGCCGACCCCGGCGCCGGGCACCCTGACGGTATCGTTCATGGCGCAAGGCAAATGGTACGACTTGAAGGACAACGGCCGGGGCGAGCTGTTCGGGGCAGACAGGTCATACGGGTCCGGTGTGGTCAATCTGGCCACCGGCTCGGTCATGCTGACCCTGGGGGCGCTGCCGGACGTGGACACGGCGATCCTGTTCAGCTGGGCCACCCCGGTCAACTACACCAACCGCAGCGGCCAGGCCATCAGCATCAGCAAGACCGCCTGGCAGCTGCCCCACACCGGCATCACCCCCAAGAGCCTGATCCTGACCTGGGGCAGCGGCAAGACCGCCAACGATGCGGTGGGGGATGGGCGGATCCGGGGCGACATCACCGGCACCATCGACTATGCCGAGGGCATCATCGATCTGGAGCACATCACCCTGCCGGCGCTGGGCCAGGAGTACGTGGCCCAGTACCAGTACGGCGAGCCGGTGACCGAACGCCACATCGAGCCGGGGCGCCTCTCGACCCCCGGCCAGGTGGGGCACCTCTCCATCACCCTGGACGGCGACGGCGGCGGCGCCCACAACCTCACCCCGGGGTCGGTGCGCGTCAAGTTCAACGCGCTCTACGCCATCGTGGCGGCGTCAGAGCGGATCCTCTCCATCGAGAAGAAGGACCCCATCATCACGCTGCAGGACGATGGCCAGGGCAACCTGATGGACGCCAGCGGCAACGTGCTGGGGGCCATCGACTACAACGCCGGCACCCTGCATTTCATGCCGGACGGCACCGCCCTGCTGCCAGAACCGACCTATGCCTGGGTGCCGGCGGGCAGCCATCAGGACCCGGTGACGGGCACCTGGTACACCGACATGCGCTGGACCCTGACCGGCATCCAGTACATCAACACCGCCTACACCTTCCCCGATGGCGAGGGGGGCTGGGTCGATGTGACCTACCGCAACAACAACAGCGCCCTGGCCCAGAACGCGACCCTGACCGCCCAGGCGCTGCGCATCGACGTGACCCCGGGATTCTCCGAGGCGATCCTGGAGGGCTCGATGCGCTTCACCCTGGGCGGGTCCACCTACGTGGACCGGCAGGGGCTGCTCTACCGCGACCCGGATCCGGCGACCGGCGCCGGCATCCAGGCGGGCACCATCGACTACAGCAACGGGCTGGCGGTGCTGGCCGACTGGGCGGCGGGGCAGGGGGCCCAGCCGTCGCTGCAGTCCCTGGCCACCTCGTTTAACGTTCAGTCGGTGGACATGGTGACCTTCCGCACCCCGGGCGCCCCGGTGGCCCCGGGCAGCCTCTACATCAGCGCCAACACCGCCACCGGGCGGCGCATCGAGGCGACGGCGGATGGGGACGGCTATTTCACCACCGCCGATATGGATGGTCGGGTGAACTACCAGACAGGGGTGGCGACGGTGCGCTTTGGCCGCAAGGTCACGGCCGCCGGCAACGAGGGCGAACCCTGGTATGACGCCGAACTGGTGGGGGAGGACGGCAAGATCTGGCGGCCGATCAGCGTGGTGGCCGACACCATCCGGTTCAACTGCGTGGTGTTCAGCTACCTGCCGCTCAATGCCGATCTCATCGGGCTGGATCCGGTGCGGCTGCCGTCAGACGGCCGGGTGCCCTTCATCCGCAAGGGCTACATCGTGGTGATCCACAGCACCCGCAAGGCGGCGTTCCCCATGGGGGTGTCGGCGGGGCAGCAGCTCAACACCGGTCGGGAGCGGCTGGCCTACGCCCATGTGGAGGACAAGGACGGCAAGCAGCTGGCCACGTCGCTCTACAGCACCAACCTGGATAGCGGCGTGGTGACGCTGGCCAACCCGCTGGATCTGACCGGTTACGCCGAACCCCTCTACGTGGTGCATCGCATCGAGGACATGAGCCTGGTCACTGACGTGGAGATCTCGGGCCGCCTGCAGTTGGCCAGGCCCCTGTCCCACGACTACGACCCCGCCGACACCCTGGTGTCGAGCGCGCTCATCATCGGCGACTTGTGGGCGCGCTACACCAATTTGTTCGACCAGAAAACCTGGACCAACAAATGGCAGGACTACCGGGACGGCGACGAGTCCACGGCGCAGTACAACGACACCGACTACCCGGTCCAGGTCACCAACCGCGCCACCCTGCAGGAGCGCTGGGCGATCATCTTCCAGACCAGCACCACCTTTGTCCTGGTCGGGGAGCATGTGGGCCAGATCGCGGTGGGGGACGTGAACACCGACCTGGCGCCCATCAACCCCAACAACGGCCAGCCCTATTTTCGGCTGGATCACCGTGGCTGGGGGGCAGGCTGGTCGAGCGGCAACGTGCTGCGCTTCACCACTCAGGCGGCGGCGTACCCGCTCTGGGTGATCCGCACCATCCTGCAGTCGGTGGCGGCGCAAGAGACCGACAAGTTCGAGCTGCAGCTGCGCGGCAACGTCAACCGTTAACCGGGTGAGGCAATCTGCCCCACCCCGATTGATCCAACTGGAGAACACCATGGCTACTTTTCCCGTGAAATGGTACGCAAGCGACATGCAAGGCGCCCCCAACCTGGGGGATACCGCAGCGGGCGCCCTGACGGCTCTGCTCAAGGCGGTGCTGGTGACCGGGTTCGGCACCCTCACCATCAACAGCCTGGTGTGGGACGCCACCGAGAACGCCGCCAAGGCGACCATCGCGGCCGGTCATGCCTACAAGCAGGACTCGGTGATCGAGGTGAGTGGGGCCAGCCCTGCCGCTTACAACGGCGAGCACCGAGTCAAGAAGGTGAGCAGCACCGAGGTGTGGTTTGAGCTGGACGGCGGCAACCCGGGTTCAGCCGCCAGCGGCGCCATGAGCATGAAGGTGGCCCCGCTCGGCTGGACCCTGACCCATGAGAGCGGGGACGGCATGGTGGCCATCTATCGCCCCACCAACGTCAGCGAGTCGGGGAACGTTTCCTTACGCATCGACAACACCGCGTTTTCGGGGTGGACGGGCGCCACCTATCGGGCCTATTTGGCCAAGGTGCAGCTGGTCGAGGATGTGGTGGACATCAACACCTACACCCTGATTTATGAACACCGCTGGCCCGCCACCAAGCGGTACTCTGACGGGCGTTGGGATTTGATAGGCGACGGCCAGTTGTTCTACTTCCTGCCCGCCTATGCCGCCCACAGCTACCAGCCATTGCTGATGTTTGGTTATATCAAGTCGGTGCGTCCCGGCGACCGCTATCATGCGGTGTTGGGCACCTACCCGGGGACTTCGGCGGATGATTCAGGTCGCCGTTGGGACCAGACTTTTAACGCAGCGGTATGGGCTTATGTCTATAACAACCTGCTGAGTTTCGAGGATAGCGGCCATAGGGTCATGGCCCGTCCATACCATCAATTATTTGGGACGACAACGTGGTGGCTCAAGGGGCTGTTTGGCCGCTTCGGGAATGGGATGAGTATTCCCAACGGGTCGGACAACGCTTTCTATATGAGCACCGATCCCATCATGGTGATGGAGAACAATAACCACCTGCGCGGCTATCTGCCAGGGTTGGTGGTCCCCTATGGCAACGTCAGCGCTTGGCACCGTAAAAACTTTGCCAACCTGCCCGCCCTGCCTGGCAAGATCGTGCGGTTTATTCAAGCCACCTACAACGAAAATGCCATGAATGCGGCCCCCACCCTGGCGGGTTTCGATTTGACCGGGCCCTGGAGGTAAACCATGGCAAGCGATCAAGCCTTGCGGGATCTGATCCTGGCCAGTAATCCGGTCGGTTACTACCCGCTGGATACTCCGGCCAATCTGGGGAGGGACATATCCCCCTACGCCAACCACGGCAGCCAGAGCGGCAGCTTTAGCCAAAGCGTGGGCACCTTTTCTGATATGGATTTCGTGATGACCAAGGGGGTCAGCAGCCCCTTGGTGACCATTCCTGATCGGGCCGAGTACAAGGGGCGCACCTTCACTCTGGAATGCGTTATCGCATTGAGCGAGGATGCCAACCTAGTGATCGCCGAGCGGGGTGGCGACAACAAAAACTGGAGTTTGCAGAGTGTTGGGTCAGCCATCGGCTCCCCGGTGCCCTCCTTCCAGTTTATTTTGGGGGATCAAGCGGTCGCTGCGGCAAATGGGCGCGGCGGGCCGGTGCTGTCGCTCTGTCATATGGTGTTTACCAGCGTTCTGGGCGTGACCAAGCTATATATGAACGGCCAGATCCTCAAGGAGTGGACGGTCGCCACCGGCAACGGCACCCAGGGTAACCAGGGCACCCTGCCCATCCATCTGTTCTCTCGGGGCGGCAGTTTTGGCACATCGGCCCATCTGGCCCATGTGGCGTTCTACAACCGCGAGCTGACGGTGGCCGAGCGGCAGGCACGGGCGGATCTATTGAACAAGCCCTATGAGTTTAAAGCCCAGCCCATCACCGCCATCCCCGCCAACCAGGAACCCCGCAGCCAGTTTGAACCGCAGGATGTGGCTTGGCGCGGCAGCCCTGGCCATGTCTATGCCGGGCCCATGCCAGCACCCGCCGTGACGGCAGACCCGCTCTGTCAGGGGCAGGATCTGAACTGGCTCAGGGACGGCAACCAGAACGTGCTGCAGGGCTATATCGAGAGCACGGTCACCATCGACGGGGAGGGGGTTCGGCGCCGGGTGCTCTGCTTTGACCAGGCGGGCAACCTTATCGGGGAGACCTACAGCCGGGCCAGCGATGGCAAATACCGGTTCGATCTGCTCTGGCTCAACCGCCGCTATATGCTGGTCGCCCAGGACGATCCGGCGTTCGGCCCCGCCGACTACAACGCCGTGGCGGCCGACTTCCAGCTCCCCACCCCCTACGCCCCCGGTGAGGGGGTCGGCCTGGCCTGATAGGGCCGTACCAGGAGGTACTATGTTCACGTATGCAGATGCACTGCGCACCAGCCGCGCCCAGCTGCTGGCGGCCGCCATCGACGAGGGCAGCGCGGGGCCAGCGACCCTCAAGATCTACACCGGTGGACGCCCCGCCCCAGGGGCGGCCATCACCAGCCAGGTGCTCTTGGTGACGCTGCAGTTCACCCACCCCTGCGCCCAGAGCGTGACGGGCGGTGTGCTGACGCTCAAGCCCCTGGCCGAGCAGATGGTCACCGCCAGCGGGGTCCAGGCCTGGGGGCGCATCACCAACCGGGACGGGGGCTTTGTGGCGGATCTCGACGTGGGGCCACCGGAGAGCTGCGCCGACATCGAGATCCCCGCCAGTGAGCTGTTCACCGGCGCCATGGTGCGCATCAACGACGCCATCTTTACCGAACCCTAACCGCTCCCCGTGAGCCACGAGGTCAGCATGGCCAGAACCGACGCCCGGCTGGAGTTGCAGAAGGCCCGCAAGGCCACCGCCGCCCTGGAGCTGAACCCGCTCATGGTGCAGCGCTATGCGGCCGTGCTGCGGGGCACCAGCCTGCCGCCCAGCCTGGCCTGCTCGCCGGGACTGGTGCTGCCAAGCGTACTGCAGGGGACGGGGCCCGCGACCCAGGCCAGCCTGGCGGTGATACCGGTTTACCCGGCTGCCCTGCTGGCCACGGCGCCGCAGCCGGTGGTCGAGATAGGCGCCGCCGTGGTCATCGAGGCGACCCTGGCCAGCACAGCCAGACCCCTGCTGCCTGCCATCGAGGCCGGCCACGACATCAACGTGTTCCGGGGACCGAGCCACACCAGCACCGATCATTTCGAGCGGGCCGCGCTGGTGACCCGGGCAGTGCAAAGCGACTGGCAGCAGCCAGCCCTCGTTCCCGCCCCCTGTCAGAATCATTGGCAGGAGGCCCGCCCCCTGCAGACCGAGTGGACCGGCCTGGCCGAACAGCTGCCCCGGGAGGATGGCACCGTGCGGGTGCCGTTCGACGAGGGGCAGGCCCTCGGCGCGAACAACGGCCATGGCTTCGACAGCCTGCCCCCCGGCCATGCCGTGACCCGCTCGCTCTGGGTCGAGGGGGCGCCGGTGGGCCGCTGGCAGGTGAGCGGGTTTCGCAACCCCCCGCGCCAGGACAAGGAGTGGCAAGCCGACCGCTGGCAGGAGGCCACCCCGCTCGGTTTCACCCTGGGCGGCCAGCGCTGGCAGCTCGGCCTGCAGCTGCACAAGGGCTGGCTGGAGCGGTGGGAGGAGGCGATGCAGCCCCCCTGGGGGACCAGCCCGCCCCCCAAGCCGCCCATCAAGCCGGAGCGGCCGGACAAGCGCACCAAGGCGCTGGTATTTGGCCGGCCCCGGGGGGATGCCTCCCTGGAGTTTGTCTGGTTCGGCCAGGCCCACATCGTTATTCCAACCCGGAGGGTTTACCTGGTGAGCAACGCAGCACAGATAGTGCGAGTCAGGGACGGGCTCGACATTCCCGCCACCTCGCTGAGCATCGAACTCGATACCGACTCCTGGGCCTGGCAGTTCACGGCCCAGATCCCGCGCATCGCGGCTGCTGAAATGACGGACGAGGAGGAGGTGAGCATCCATGTCAACGGCCAGCAGTGGGATTGCGTGTGCGATGGCTGGCAGTCGAGCCAGAGCTTTGCCCGCGAGTCGGCGACCCTGACTGGGCGCTCGCGCACAGCCTACCTGTCGCCAACCCACGTGTTACCCCAGGCGGTGAGTGAGATCGGGGCTGCTACCATGGCCCAGCTCGCGGAGGCGCTGCTGCCTTACGGCTGGACCCTGGACTGGCAGGCGCCGGATTGGCTGGTACCCGGCGGCTTCTTTAGTCTGGAGAGCCAGACCCCCATCGAAGCGATCAAGTACCTGGCAGAGGCGGCGGGCGGGTTCGTGCTGCCGCACCAGCGCGATCGGCACCTGGTCATCAAGCCGCGCTATCCGACCGTTCCCTGGCAGCTCGACGGGGCGCTGGCCGACGTGGCCATCCCCCGCGCCATCATCACGACGCTAGGCAGCGATTTCCAGCCGGGGCAGGCGGCGAACGGCATCTATGTCAGCGGTGGTCATCAGGGCATCAATGCCCGGGTGCTGCGCCAAGGCACGGCAGGGGATCGGCAGGCACCGGCCATCACCCACCCGCTGGTGTGCGATGTGGTGGCAGCTCGCGCCCAGGGTGTGGTGGGACTGGTCAAGACCATGCCGAGGCGCACCCAGACCATCGAGCTGCCGCTCTCAAGCGACACCGGGCTCATCCTGCCCGGTGCGTTGCTGGCGGTCGATGGCTGGAAGGGCTTTAACCGAGGGGTCAGGGTCGCGGCTGGAATGCAGGGCCGAGCCATGACGGTGCGCCAGCAACTGAGTGTGGAGCGATTTGTATGAACCTGTTCAAGCAGTTCCAGGCACTGATACCCGGTGCCGACCCGTTGCTGGTCGGTACCGTCACCGCAACGACGGGCACCAGCACCACGCTGGAGACCCCAGGCGGGGGCGTGGTGATCGTGCGAGGGGGAGGGGTGGCCATCGGCCAGAAGGCGTTCTATCAGAGTGGTGCTATCATAGGGCCCGCCCCTGATTTACCCACCTATGAAATCGAGGTTTAAACCCCTGTTAAGCGTCTTTCAAACTTGGTGGCTTCTGATTCACCGAGTTTGATAAATGCGGCCGAGCTCTGTTTATCGTTTTACCCAGAAGTGTTTTTCATTTTTCGCGGCGGGCTACAGTTTTCCCCGCCGTTCAACACATCAGAGCACCATAACGGGCCACAATGAGGTATCTTATGCCCCGATTTCATCCATTAAACGGATCCGAGACCCCATATGATCATCAAACCCAAGGTTCGCGGTTTTATCTGCACCACCACCCACCCGGTCGGTTGTGAAGCCAATGTTCGTCGTCAGATCGCTTATACGAAGGCCAAGGGCGCCATCGAGAATGGCCCCAAGAAGGTGCTGGTGATCGGCGCTTCCACCGGTTATGGCCTGGCCTCCCGCATTGCCGCCGCCTTTGGTAGCGGCGCCGCCACCCTCGGCGTCTTCTTCGAAAAAGCGGGCAGCGAGACCAAGACCGCCACCGCGGGCTGGTACAACTCCGCCGCCTTCGACAAGGCCGCCAAAGAGGCCGGCCTCTACGCCAAGAGTGTCAACGGCGATGCCTTCTCCCACGAGTGCCGCGCCAAGGTGATCGAGCTCATCAAGCAGGATCTGGGGCAGATCGATCTGGTGGTCTACTCCCTGGCCTCCCCGGTGCGCAGGCTGCCGGACACGGGCGAAGTGGTGCGCTCCGCCCTCAAGCCCATCGGTGAGGTCTACACCTCCACCGCCATCGATACCAACAAGGATCAGATCATCACCGCCACCGTCGAGCCGGCGAATGAGGAAGAGATCCAGAGCACCATCACCGTGATGGGGGGTCAGGACTGGGAGCTGTGGATGGCGGCCCTGCGCGATGCGGGCGTGCTGGCTGACGGCGCCAAGTCCGTGGCCTACTCCTACATCGGTACCGACCTGACCTGGCCCATCTACTGGCATGGCACCCTGGGCCGCGCCAAGGAAGATCTGGATCGCGCCGCCGCCGCCATCCGTGGCGATCTGGCCGCCAAGGGCGGCACCGCCCACGTGGCCGTGCTCAAATCCGTGGTGACCCAGGCCTCCAGCGCCATTCCCGTGATGCCGCTCTACATCTCCATGGCCTTCAAGATCATGAAGGAGAAGGGCATTCACGAGGGCTGCATGGAGCAGGTGGATCGCATGATGCGCACCCGCCTGTACGGCGCCGATCTGGCGCTGGACGAGCAGGCCCGTATCCGCATGGATGACTGGGAACTGCGTGAAGACGTGCAGCAGACCTGCCGGGATCTCTGGCCCTCCATCACCACAGAGAACCTCTGTGAGCTCACCGATTATGCCGGCTACAAGCAGGAGTTCCTGCGTCTGTTCGGTTTCGGCCTGGACGAGGTGGACTACGAGGCGGACGTGAATCCGGACGTGCAATTCGACGTGGTCGAGCTCTGAGTCTGACTCAAGTGAAAACAGGGCCCTGCGGGGCCCTGTTTTTTTGGCAAGAATTCCGTCAGACTGCGGAATTTTATTATCCACGATCACCTTTTCCCCATATCAAACCCGCTAGGCTTGCGCTGTCTGGATCACATGACGGCATTGCCGAGGTACGGAAGCTATGACCACTCCACATGAAGCGCCCAAAAAGCGCCAACTCCCCACCGTCTATACCCTGCTTTTTATCATCATCGCCCTGATGGCGGCCCTGACCTGGGTGCTGCCGGCGGGCAAATACAACTATGTGACGGCCAAGACCCAGCAGCCGATTGCGGCGGCGGCCGTGGCCGACTACGGCGGCGACGAGCGGCTGTTGCCGGTGCCCGGCAGCTACACCGAGCTCCCTTCCCAACCGCAGGGGGTATTCGAGGTGCTCAAGGCGCCCATTCAGGGCTTTCACAAGGCAGCCGACGTGGCGCTGTTCGTGCTCATCATCGGCGGTTTTCTGGCGGTGACCATGCAGAGCGGCGCGCTGGATGCCGGGGTGGGGGCCATCGTGCGTGCCTTCGCCGGCCGAGAGCAGCTGCTGATCCCCGTGCTGATCGCCCTGTTTGCCCTGGGCGGCTCCACCTTCGGCATGGCGGAGGAGACGGTGGCCTTCTGGGCACTGATCGTGCCGGTAATGATGGCGGCGGGCTTCGATCGCATGGTGGCGGCAGGGATCATCCTGCTCGGCTCCGGGGTCGGGGTGCTCGCCTCCACCGTCAACCCGTTTGCCACGGGCATCGCCTCCGGTTTTGCCGGCATTCCCATCGGCGAGGGGATTGGCCTTAGGGTTGTGCAGTGGCTGCTGCTGGTGATCTTCGCCTCCTGGTTCGTGATGCGCTACGCCAAACGGGTGCAGCAGGACAGGTCCAGCTCCGTGCTGGCCGACATCGCCTATGACGACGAGTTCTCCCAGATGAAGAGCGGCAACCTCGCCTTCAGCGGCAAGCAGAAGCTCACCATGCTGGTCTTCTTCGGCACCTTCCTGCTGATGATCTATGCGGTGGTGCCCTGGTCGGATCTGGGCATCGATCTGCTGCCCACCCTGGGCTGGTGGTTCGACGAGCTCTCCACCCTCTTCTTCAGCGCTTCCATCCTGATCGCGCTGATCAACCGGATGCCGGAGTCCAACTACGTGGCGACCTTCCTCAACGGGGCGCGGGACCTCATCGGGGTGGCCCTGGTGGTGGCGGTGGCACGTGGCATCTATGTGGTGATGGAGCACGGCGTCATCATCGACACCATATTGCACTGGGCCGAGGGGCTGGTGAGCGGGCTGTCGTCGTCGGTGTTTATCCTGATGGCCTATCTGGTGCACATCATCCTGAGCTTCTTCATCCCCTCCACCTCGGGGCTGGCGACCGTTTCCATGCCGCTGATGGGGCCGTTGGCAGACTTCTCCGGCATCTCCCGGGATCTGGTGATCACCGCCTATCAGTCCGCCTCCGGCTGGATCAACCTATTCGCCCCCACCGCCGCCCATCTGGTAGCCGGGCTGGCGCTGGCCAGGATCCCCTACGATCGCTTCGTGCGCTGGGTGCTGCCCTTCATCGTCGGGGTGGCCCTCATCACCATGGGGGTGCTGGTGGCCGGTGCCCTGCTGCACGGCTGATGGCGCGGATAGAAAACGACAGGCAACAAAAAGGCTCCCGCGGGAGCCTTTTTCATGAGCCTTGCTTACTGCTTGTAGCCCTTGAGGAAGCGGGCGAGGCGGCCGATGGCCTCCTCCAGCTCCTCTTCCCGGGGCAGGAACACCAGGCGGAAGTGATCCGGTGCGGGCCAGTTGAAGCCGGTGCCCTGCACCAGCAGGAGCTTCTCTTGCTGCAGCAGGTCGAACACCATCTTCTGGTCGTCGCGGATGTCGTACACCTTGGGGTCGAGGCGCGGGAACATGTAGAGCGCCCCCTTGGGCTTGACGCAGGAGACCCCGGGGATCTCGTTCAGGAGCTCCCAGGCCTTGTCGCGCTGGCGGCGCAGGCGACCGCCCGGCAGGATCAGCTCGTTGATGCTCTGGTAACCCCCGAGGGCGGTCTGGATGGCGTGCTGCATGGGCACGTTGGCACACAGCCGCATGGAGGCCAGCATCTCCAGCCCTTCGATGTAGCCCTTGGCACGGCCCTTGGGCCCGGTGATGACCATCCAGCCCTGGCGGAAGCCACAGGCGCGGTAGGCCTTGGAGAGGCCGTTGAAGGTCACCACCATCACATCGTCACACAGGGTGCAGACGCTGGTGTGGGAGATGTCGTCGTAGAGGATCTTGTCGTAGATCTCGTCGGCGAAGATGATGAGGTTGTGCTGGCGGGCGATCTCGATCACCTCCAGCAGGAACTCGCTGCCGTAGACGGCGCCGGTCGGGTTGTTCGGGTTGATCAGCACCAGGCCGCGGGTGCGCGGGGTAATGCGGGCGCGGATGTCGTCGAGATCCGGATACCAGTCGGCCCCTTCGTCGCAGCGATAGTGCACCGCATGACCACCGGAGAGGGTCACGGCCGCAGTCCAGAGCGGATAGTCGGGGGAGGGGACCAGCATCTCGTCGCCGTTGTTGAGCAGCGCCTGCATCGCCATCACGATGAGCTCGCTGGCGCCGTTGCCGATGTAGATGTCGTCGATGTCGACCTTGCGCATCCCTTTTTGCTGGTAATACTGCATCACCGCCTTGCGGGCCGAGAAGAGCCCCTTGGAGTCGCAGTAGCCCTGGCTCTGGGGCATGTTGAGGATCACATCCTTGATGATCTCCTCCGGCGCTTCGAAGCCAAACGGGGCCGGGTTGCCGATGTTGAGCTTGATGATGCGGTGACCTTCGTCTTCGAGACGGCGAGCTTCCTTATGCACCGGGCCGCGGATGTCATAGCAGACATCGTCGAGCTTGTGCGACTTGTCGATAGTGAACATGGTGAGCGTGATTCCTTCCCCGTGGGGCGCGTTGGCAGAAAAGCGGTTTTTAGTATCAAATTTCTCTGCCCCTATTCTTCACAGAATTGAATGCTAGAACAATCTAATTTATGGAATAAATCCCTGATATTTACCCCTAAAACAGGGTTGCTGAGATGTTAAATTCAGCAGGATCTTTTGCCTGTTTCGCGAGAAACCAGTGAAAGATGAGGGGTGATCCCATAATGCCACCGGAGTGTATTGAAATCTCCACACCATCTGGCACGATTGGCTGGGCCGAAAAACGTCGCCAGACCCTTTCGGCCAAGCCCGTTTCCCGTCGGACTGGCTCTCATCAACCCATGGAGGCACTGCCATGCAAGCACCCCAACCCGGTCGCTATCGTCACTTCAAGGGGGGCCACTACCGGGTGCTCACCCTGGCCCTGCACACCGAGACCCAGGAGCAGTTGGTCATCTATCAGTCCGAGCAGGATGGCGCCGTCTACGCCAGGCCGGTCGCCATGTTCATGGAGTGGATAGAGCACCAGGGGCAGGTGGTGAGTCGCTTCACGCCGGTGGGGGACTGACCCCGGACTCGCCGTTCCCCATGAAAAAGGCGCCATCGGCGCCTTTTTGCTGTGCAATCGGTGGGGATCAGAGCCCCAGATTGGCCCTGGCATAGGCTTCGAAGTCGGTGCAGCCGCCGATGTGCTGCTCGTCCAGGAAGATCTGCGGTACCGTGGTGACCGGCTTGCCCGCCTTGGCGGCGAGATCGTCCTTGGTCAGCCCTTCGGCGTTGATATCCACGTAGCGGAACTCGAAGTCATCGCGCTCCTCGGTCAGCTGCTCGGCAATCTGCTTGGCGCGCACGCAATAGGGGCAACCGGGACGACCAAAAATCTCTACAAACATCTTTTCTCTCCATTAAACAGGCCGTTGAAGAAGGCCATTGAGACGAGGCTGGGCACAGCATAGCCCCGCCGCCGTGCCAGTCAAAGCCGAAAATAGCGATGCGTCCGTTCGCCAACCCCGATTGCGCCCATTGCTGATGAAGGCTCCAGAGCCCCTGTCTCGCGCCAAGGTCGGGGAATGGGGGCCGCCTTGCTGGCAAGGCCACCCATATCGTTCATCACTGCTCGGCGATCTGGATGGGCTGCTGCTGGTAGATGCTCTCCAGCACGCCTTTTTCGAAGACGGTCCAGGGCCAGGGGGCCTTGCTGGCGCGATAGCGCTCGTGGGTGGCGGGGTCTTGCGACAGGCCGCGCTGGAACATCACGAAGGCCTTGCGCTGACCACTTGCGGTGTCGATGAAGCCGGCGAGGTTCGAGGTGCCTGTGATGGTGCCCGTCTTGGCGTGCACCTTGTTCTTCATCATGGGGGCGGTGACGCTGCGGCGCCAGGCCAGGGTGCCGTCCACCTGGGAGCTTGGCAGCAGCTTGATGAAGTCGAGCTCGGCGTCGTTTTGCTGGATGAAGCTCAGCACCGACAACATCTGGCGCGCGCTGATGAGATTGTGGGCGGAGAGGCCGGAGCCGTCGGCCAGGGTGGCGTTGCCCAGATCGATGCCGTGCTTGGTCAGGATGGCGCGCACCGCCATGGTGCCGCTGCGATAGCTGCCCGGCTTGTTGTAGTAGTGGCGGCCCACCGTCTTCAAGAAGGTGTCGGCGTAGAGGTTGTCCGATTTTTTCAGCATCTTGGCGAGCATCACCGGCAGGGAGACGGAGTAGTGGGTGGCCAGGGTTTCGGCGCCCACCGGCGCCTGGTGGGTGACCCGCAGCAGGCCGTCGTGGCGGATACCGGCGCGGTTCATGGCCCAGCGGATGTTGTCCCAGCCCCAGGCTTCCACATCGTGAATGGCGAAGCGCAGCCCCTGTGGCTCCTTGTTCGGGGTGATGCAGCCCTTGAGCTCGTAGAAGTTGCCCTTGGCCATGTCCACTTCCAGGGCGCAGAACTGGCGCGCCATGTCGCCATAGCTCATCACCTCCACGTTGTCGGCGCCGATGCCGATGGGCACGCCGGTGGCGACATTGCCCACCGCCGGTCTGCCGATCTGGGTGGCGGTGACGGTGCCATAGGCACAGTTCTTGTCGATGATGACGGAGGAGACGGGGGCGGCGAAGCAGAGGGTCTGATCCCCCCAGGACCAGCCATTGCCGCGCTCATAGCCGTTGTAGGCGCCGGTGTTGACGTAGACGTTGCCCTGGATGCGGGAGACCCCGAGCTGCTTGAACAGGGCCACCAGATCCATGCGCGACAGGGTGGGGTCGCCCACGAAGTTGATCCAGATGTCACCGTTGATGGTATCCCCCTGCTTGGCGCCGGACTGGGCCTGGATATCGGTGGCGAAGCGAAAATCGGCGCCGAGCTCGAGGCGGGCCGCCAGGGCGGTCAGCACCTTCATGGTGGAGGCGGGCGCTATCATGTCGTCCGCGTTGCGGGAAAACTCGATGCCGTTGTTGCCCTGGACGATGACGGCATACTGGCCCCCCTTGGGCGGGGTCAGCGGGGTGGCCTGGGCCACCAGGGAAAAGAGAGCACAAAAACCAATCAACAGCCGCTGCATAACATCCTCTAACGTGACGAAGGGGCGCGGCAGTGGTGCCGGCCCTGACAATTCAACCTTGTGTCACCAGCCGATGCGGGCTCGGCCGTGACGAAGCCATTCATGATGCCGGTCGCCCCTTGCCGCTACGCCGAGGCGTTGGCGGTGCGGTAGCGGCCGTCATAATCAAAAATCTTCTCCTTTATCTGCCAGAAGCGGCCCGATTTGCGGGCGATGACGAAATCGGGGTGGCGAAACTGGCGCTCCAACGCCAGCACGCTCGCCAGGGTGGCAAATTCGGGCTCCAGGCCCGGGGCGGGCCAATGATGACGCACAAAGCGTTGTTGAAACAAGCGCCGTGCACCCTCGGAGTGAAAACCGAAGTACTCGCTCAGGGTGAGACCGTCCTCGTCGTGGTAGGTCACCTCCAGCCGCTCCCCCTGTTTGCCACGCCCGGCACTCAGCGTCAGGCCGGCGCAGCGGATCACCATGCAGTCCTTGAGATTGAGCGCCTCCTTGAGTTTGTCGTCAGGGTCCACCAGCAGCTGATCGCAGTGCTGGCAGCGGCGGGCGGCGATATCGTTCTCCGCCCCGCAAGCCGGGCAGATCTTGGCGCGAAAGCGGTAGTCACACTCCTCGCGATGGCCCTCGTCATCTTCAAACAGTCCCTGACAGCGACGGCCGTAGTGCTCGATCACCTTGCCATCCTCGTCGGTCTTGCCCCAGAAGGTGTTGGCAAAGCCGCAGGAGGGGCAGGGCACCAGCACCGGCTCGGTGCCGGCGTGGGGTCTGGGCTCCCCCACCTCGGGGGCAAACAGGTTGAAGTTGTTGCCGGCATAGTCGAGCACCAGACAATCCTCTTTGCCCGGCGAGAGGCGCAGGCCCCGCCCCACGATCTGCTGATAGAGAGACACCGACTCGGTGGGCCTCAGCATCACGATGAGATCCACGTGGGGGGCGTCAAACCCCGTGGTCAGCACCGCCACGTTGACCAGAAACTTGAGCTCGCGGGCCTTGAAGGCATGGATCAGGGCATCGCGCTCCGGACCCGGGGTCTCTCCGGTGATCAGGGCGGCCTGTTCCCCGCGCGCGCCCAGCAGGCCGTGGATTTCCCGGGCATGCTCGACGGTGGCGGCGAAGATCATCACCCCCTGGCGCTCGCGGGCATACTCCAGCACCTGATTCAGGATATGGGGGGTGACCCGCTCCTGGCGTTTGAGCTCGCCGTTGAGCTCGGCCTCGCTGAACAGGCCGTTCTCCCGCGGCACCAGCCGGCTGAAGTCGTAGTGGACTATGGGGGCATCCACCAGGCGCGGCGGCGTCAGGTAGCCATTTTTGACCATGAAGCGCAGGGGCAGCTCGAACACGCAGTCGCCGAACAGCCGCTCCCCGTGGCTCTTGACCATGCCGTGGTAATGGCGCCGGTAAATCCAGCCGAGGCCGAGACGATAGGGGGTGGCGGTGAGACCCAGGATCTTGAGGGCTGGGTTGGCGGTCTTGAGATGGGCGATCACCTGATGGTACTGGCTGTCGTCATCGAGCGAAACCCGATGACACTCGTCGATGATGAGCAGGGAAAAGGCCCCGTCAAACGCGGCCAGATTGCGTGCCACCGACTGCACCGAGCCGAACACCACCTGGGCGCTCGCCTCCTTGCGCGCGAGGCCGGCGGCGAAGATGTCGGCCTTGAGCCCCCAGGCCTCGTACTTGGCGTGGTTCTGCTCCACCAGCTCCTTGACGTGGGCCAGCACCAGCACCCGGCCACGGGCCTTGCGCGCCAGCTCGGCGATCACCAGGCTCTTGCCGGCGCCGGTGGGCAGCACCACCACGGCGGGATCCGGGTGCTTGCGAAAGTGGTGGATCACGGCGTTGACGGCGTCGGTTTGATAGGGTCTGAGAACGAACATGGGGAACGGCTGTGGCGCAAGGTGGCGCCATTATAGGGATCTTGCGGCGAAAATGCAGCGAGGGGAGGGGGCGGTGCCCCAGACGAAAACGGGCCGGCATGATGCCGGCCCGCAGACACTGGCGAGTGCTTAGTGGAAGGGGAACAGGTAGTTGAGCCAGCTGCCCATGCGCATCAGGATCTTGCGCATGATGGCCACGTGGTGGAAGTGCTCTGTGTAGATGGCGGCCTGGCCGCTGGAGCCGGCAATCACCTGGTACTTCGCCCACTCGGGATCGGTGATCTCGAGGATGATGGGCAGGCGGCCCGGTACCTGGGCGGAGGTTTGATCGATGAGCCCTGCCTGGGCCTGGATGTTGCCCGGCGCCATGGCGGGGATCACGGACTGCACCCTGGCCTTGAAGATCCGGCCGGGGATACCGTCCAGCACCACCTCGGCCTCATCGCCATCCTTCAGCCGCTGCATGCTGTTTTGCCAGAACCAGCCGACGTAGGCGTTTTCATCTTCATGGATGAAGGTCATCACGGGGCGATACATGAAGGGGGCGGCGATCATGCCGGGACGCAGCGCCAGCTGCACCACATGGCCGTCGCTCGGGGCATAGACCACGGTCTGATCCAGCTCGTACTTAGCGATGTTGAGCTGGGCGCTCAGGTCATCCAGCGACGCCTTCTGTTGGTCAATCTGGGCGACGATGTCGTCCACGTTGGCCTGGGTCACGTCGAGATCACGCTGCTTGCCGATGCCGCGACGCATCAGCTCCAGGGCGCGATCCCGGTCCAGACTGGCGGAGCGCAGTCTGGCGTCGAGGGCTTTGAGGAAATCCTTGTTGGAGGCGAGCCGCGCCGTCAGGCTGGCGACTTTCTCCTGGAAGGGCACAGCATCCAGGCGAAACAGCACATCACCCTGCTTGACCGGCTGGTTGGCCTTGACCGGCACCTCGGTGACCCGCCCCTTGACCAGGGGAACGACGGGGGTGGAGACGTAGTAATTGCGGGCCAGCTCCGAATAGGGGTGGTTGTAGTTCATCAGCGTGATGAGCGCCCCGATAATGAAGACACCGCCGAGCACGGCCGTGGGCACACTCCACTTGTTGAGCGGGATCTTGAAGATCTTGAAAATACCTACGCAGAGGGCCGTATAGGTGAGAATAAGTAGCAGGTCCATGTAGGGTCACCTATTTATCTGTCTGTTCGAGCGTGGTCATGCGGGCTTGCAGTGTGGCCAGCTCTTGCTTGAGGGCGCTGATCTCGTCTTCGTCTTTTTGCAGCCGTTGATTGAAACCCCAACCGCGATCGGGGCGATAAATCGTGGCCCAGATCCAGAGGAAGGGCCAGAGCACATGCAGGGTGAACAGGCTGACCCAGCCTGCCACGTGAATGGCGTCCTGGTGAGGGTGCTGACGATGCTTGGCAATCTCGTACGGAATATCGTGAATGACGATAACGCCATAGAACATGACCAAGACGACAAACACCAGTATTCCCAGGGCAATGTAGTCAAGTACCATCGATTTCTCCCATCTTAGTCGCGAGGTAATGCCTTGTTTCGTCTAGACAAGGCATCCGGCCATGATGACAGCATATTAGCTGAGTGCAAGAGTGCAACCGGGGAGTTGATATTCCGGTACAGGCCCGGTTAACCGGTTGGCTATTTATCGCCCATCCTTCATTTCCTTCTGTAAAATCAAACGGGAACGAGATTCGTCTGTCTCATGGCTAAAGGACGGGAGACGCGATGGAAAGGGGATGCAGGATGGGCCGCCGGTGGGTGGCACTGTTATTGTTCGTTGCCGTGCAAAGCGGCAGCACCAGGGCCGCAGAACCCAGGATGGAACCGACCGAGCAGGAGAGGGCCCAGACCCTGATCCTGCTCCATGAGCCCATCGTCATGTTGCAGGCGACCTTCGGCAGCCTGGACGGGGCGGCCCGGGTGAGGTTGACCCATGAGCGGATCCAGCGCCTGGACCCAGCGGATCTGAACCATCCCATCACTGTGGTCAAGGGTCGCCGGCAAGGGCAGGAGAGCCGGGAGTTTCTGGTCAATGGCAAGCGGATCCTGGTGCTGATGGAAGGGGATCTGGAGACCCTAGACGAACTCAGCCTGGAGCAGGCGAGCGAGCGCGTGCGGGGGCGGCTCGACAAGGTGCGCCTCAAGTACCTCGAACTGCACTCGCGCCCCTATCTGATCAAGGCCGGCGGCAAGGCGGTGGTGGCCAGCCTGCTCTTCTTCGCCGTCATCTGGCAGCTGCAGCGGGGCCACAGACGAATTAGAAGGTGGCTCGCCAATCGCCTGCTGCAGCAGAAGGGGTTGATCCCGCACCAGTGGCGCCAGGTGGCGGGCAACGTGGAGGTGCGCCTGCTTGGCCTGGTGACCCTGTTGCTGCTCTTCATGCTCACCTATGGCTGGCTCACCTATGTGCTTGGCCTCTTCCCCCAGACCCGGGCCTGGAGCGAACGGCTGGGGGATTCCCTGTTCGCCCTGTGCGGCGACATGCTGGAGGGCATGATAGCCGCCATGCCGGGGCTGGTGACCGTGCTGTTGATCGTGTTCATCACCCGCTTCTTCATCCGGGTGCTGGCCATCCTCTTCGATCGCATCGAGCGCGGTCAGTTGCGGGTGCAGGGGGTGCATGCGGAGACCATAGGGGCGACCCGGCGCTTGCTCTCCGTGGTGATCTGGCTGTTTGCCCTGACCGTGGCCTACCCCTACCTGCCCGGTGCCGACTCCGACGCCTTCAAGGGGATCAGCGTCTTCTTCGGTCTGATGGTGACCCTGGGGTCGGCCGGCATCATGAACCACGCCATGAGCGGCCTGGTGCTCATCTATTCCCGCGCGCTGAGGCCCGGGGATCTGGTGCAGATTGGCGAGGTGGAGGGGATGGTGAGCGAGCTCAATGCCCTCTCCACCAAGCTGGTGACGCGACAGGATCACGAGGTCACCCTGCCCAATGCGGTGGTGGTGGGAGGCAAGGTAGTCAACCTGACGCGGCTGGCGGGGGAGAAGGGGGTGGCGCTCCTGACCAGGGTGACCATAGGCTACGATGCCCCCTGGCGTCAGGTGCACGCCATGCTGGAGCTGGCGGCCAGACGTTGCACCCTGCTCAACCAGGACGAACCGCCCCTGGTGCGGCAGTTGAACCTGCAGGACTGGTATGTGGAATATGAGCTGCAGGTGCGGATGAAGGGGGATCTGCTGCCCGCCGTGGTCAAGACGGAGCTGCACGGCCATATCCAGGATGTCTTCAACGAGTTCGGGGTGCAGATCATGTCCCCCAACTTCATCGCCCAGCCGGAGCAGGCGGTGCTGGTGGCCAGGGAACACTGGTATCAGTCGCCCGCGCAGCCTCCTGAGGTTCCCGCCGGCAGTGAGCCCCCACCCAAGACATGACCCCAAAAAGAGGAGGCCCGGCAGCAATGCCGGGCCTCTTGTCATGGGGCAGCGTCAGTCTCGCGACTCAGCTCTCCTTGGCTTCCCGCAACTGGGAGGGTCTGAACTTCACCAGGAAGGCCAGGGTGATGAGGGCGGTGCTCACCAGACCGATGAGGGTGGAGACGTTCATCGCGAGACCAAAGCCGATGGGGGCGTTGGCCAGGTAGGTGATCACCACGGCGGTCATGAAGATGGCGGGAATGGTGCAGACCCAGTGCAGCTTGCCCTCCTTGATGAGGTAGGCGGCGGCGGCCCACAGCATGATGACGGCCGTGGTCTGGTTGGCCCAGCCGAAGTAGCGCCAGATCACCCCGAACTCGGCCTTGGAGATGATGAAACCGAGGATGAACATCGGTATGGCGATCAGCAGACGCTTGGCCATGGGCTTCTGGGTCAGCTTCAGGAAGTCCGCGATGATGAGGCGGGCGCTGCGAAACGCGGTGTCACCCGAGGTGATGGGCAGGATCACCACGCCGAGGATGGCCAGGATGCCGCCGACTGTGCCGAGCAGGCTGGTGGAGACCTCGTGTACCACTGCGGAGGGGCCGCCGCTCGCCAGGGTGGCGTTGAGCGCTTCTGTGCTGTCGTAGAAGGAGAGACCCAGGGTGCACCAGATGAGGGCGATGATCCCTTCACCAATCATGGCGCCGTAGAAGATGAAGCGGCCGGAGCTCTCGTTTTGCATGCAGCGCGCCATCAGCGGCGACTGGGTGGCGTGGAAGCCCGACACGGCGCCGCAGGCGATGGTGATGAACAGCAGCGGCCAGAGCGGCAGCTCGGTCGGGTGCAGGTTGGAGAAGTCCATCCCTGTGTTGTAGAAGCCCTTGCCCGAGACCATGAGGCCGATGATGAGGCCGACCGACATGAACACCAGCAGGGCGCCGAAGATGGGGTAGAAGCGACCGATGATCTTGTCGATGGGGACTATGGTGGCCAGGATGTAGTAGGCGAAGATGGCCGCAATCCAGTAGACCAGGTCGGTGGAGGTGAGGTTGGCGAGCAGGCCCGCCGGGCTCAGCACGAAGACCACGCCCACCAGCATCAGCAGTACCACGGCGAACAGGTTCATGAAGTGCTTGGCGGCGTTGCCGAGGTGCTCGCCGACCACGGTTGGCACCGAGGCGCCCCTGGCACGCACCGACAGCATGCCGGAGAAGTAGTCGTGCACCGCGCCGGCGAAGATGCAGCCGAAGACGATCCAGAGCATGGCGACCGGGCCATAGAGGGCTCCCAGGATGGGACCGAAGATGGGGCCGACGCCGGCGATGTTGAGCAGCTGCACCAGATAGACCTTCTTGTCCGACATGGGGACATAGTCCACCCCGTCCGCCATGGTGATGGCGGGGGTTTTCAGCTCGGGTTTGGGGCCGAATATCCGTTCGATGAATTTGCCGTAGAGGAAGTAGCCGGCTACGAGCAAGCCGACACAGAGGAAGAACCAGATCATTGTTACGCTCCTGCCTTGTTATTGTTGGGTGTGCGCGGCCAGTCTAGATGTGCGCCCCTGTTAACGGCAGGTAAAGAAGATGAGCGGTCATATGGCGACCCGAGCGGTCGGTGCTCGTGATCCGGCTCACATCGCGGGGCTTACTCCAGCCCCAGTTCGTCCTTCAGTTCCTTCAGGTAGCGGCGGCTGACCGGTACCCGGGCACCGCTCGGTGTCACCATCTCCGCCAACTGGTTGTCCAGCAGCCGGATCTCGAAGATGGCGTCGGGGGCGATGAGATACTGGCGGTGGCAGCGCAGCAGCGGGGTCTTCTCCTCCAGGGACTTGAGGGTGAGCTGGGTGTGAAACAGCTCGCCCCGGCTGGCGACGTGCACGCCGCCGAGATCGGAGAAGGCGTACTCCACCTGTTCGATGGGCAGCAGCCGCACCCGGTTGTGCAGGTAGCCGGGGATATGGCGGATGGTCGGGGCCAGGTTTCCGACCGGTTGCGGGGTGATGTCCTGCCTGAGTCGCCCAAGCGTCTTGGCGAGGCGCGCCGGCTCCACCGGCTTGAGCAGGTAGTCGAAGGCGTTCTCCTCGAACGCCTGGATGGCGTAGTCGTCGAAGGCGGTGACGAAGACGATGCGGGGCAGGGGATCCAGCATGGCCACCAGTTCCATGCCGCTGAGCTTGGGCATCTGGATGTCGAGAAACACCACGTCGGGCTTGAGCCGCTGGATCAGCGGCAGCGCCTCGATGGCGTTGGCGGCCGTGCCCAGCAGCTCGATATCGGACTCGGCGGCCAGGTGCTGCATCAGCTCCTCGCGGGCATAAAGCTCGTCATCGACGATCAGGGTGCGGATCATGGGGTCTCCTGGGGGACGGGGGGCAAAGATGGTGTGTTGCGGCGGCCGGGTCATGACGCCTCCCTGGGCAGGGTGACGGAGATCCGGGTCCAGCAGTCGGGCTCGCAGCTGACGCTCAGGCCATAGCGGTTGCCGAAGGCGCTCTTGAGGCGCCTGTCCACCAGGGTCATGCCGAGGCCGTCGCCGGCCGGTTTCTCCTGCCAGGTGCCGGCGTTGTCCTCCACGTGGAGGGTGACCTGTTCCGCCGTCTGCTCGGCGTAGAGGCGAATGCGCCCCTGCTCCAGCAGGGTGGAGATGCCGTGCTTGATGGCATTCTCGATGAGAGGCTGCAGGGTGAAGCTCGGCAGCTTGAGGCCGGCGAGGGCGGGCGGGATCTCGTTTTGCACCGTCAGCCTGTCGCCAAAGCGGGCCAGCTCGATCTCCAGATAGGACTGGCAGTGCTCCTGCTCCTCCTGCAGGGTGGCCAGGCCGCTCTGGCGCTTGAGGTTCTTGCGAAAGAACAGGGAGAGGTGCAGCAGCAGCTGGCGCGCCCGCTCGGGCTCGCGCCGGGTGATGGCGCTGATGGTGTTGAGGGTGTTGAACAGGAAGTGGGGATTGATCTGGGCCTGCACCAGCTTGAGCTCGGACTGCACCAGCAGCCGCTGCTGCTGCTCCAGCCGGCCGGTCAGCAACTGCTGGGAGAGCAGGTTGGCGATCCCTTCCCCCAGGGTGTGGTTGATCTTGAGAAACAGCCGCTTCTTGGGTTCGTAGAGCTTGATGGTGCCGATCACCCCCTGATCCCCCTGCAACGGGATCACCAGCACAGAGCCGAGCTGACACTGGGGGGAGATGCTGCAGCGGTAAGGCTGGCTGTTGCCGTCGGCAAACAGCACCTTGTTGCGGGCGATGGCCTGCAGGGTGATGGCCGAGGTGATGGGGGTACCCGGCTGGTGGTGCTCCTCGCCGATGCCGATGAAGGCGAGGATCTTGTCGGTATCCGTGATGGCGACGGCCCCGACGCCGGTCTCCTCCTGGATGATGCTGGCGATCTTGTGGCTGGCCTCGGGGGTGAAGCCCTGGCTCATGATGCCGACGGTGCGGTTGGCGATATTGAGCGCCTTGGCGGAGAAGACCCGGGAGAACTTCTCGTACATCTGCTGCTGATCGCGGATCATGCTGATGAAGAGCGCGGCGCCGCAGGAGTTGGCCAGGATCATGGGGGTGGTGATGGTGCGCACCAGCAGCAGGGATTTATCGAATGGCGTGGCCACCAGCAGGATGATCACCATCTGCATGATCTCGGCGTAGAGGGTGGTGAAGAAGGCGATGCGCGGCTCGAACAGCGCATCCATCTTGCCCGCCCGCATCAGCCGCCAGTGCACCAGCCCGCCCAGCAGCCCCTCGCAGGTGGTGGAGATGGCGCAGGCGAGATCGGTGAACCCCCCCAGGGTATAGCGGTGCAGGCCGCCGGTCAGCCCCACCAGGAAGCCCACCAGCGGGCCCCCCAGCAGCCCGCCCAGCACGGCGCCGACGGCCCGGGTGTTGGCGATGGCGTCGTCGATGTCCAGCCCCACATAGGTACCCAGGATGCAGAAGCTGGAGAAGATGAGGTAGATGAGCACCTTGTGGGGAAGTCTGACCGAGTAGTTGGCCAGGGGGCGCAGCAGCGGACTCTTGGAAAAGAGGTAGGCGATGACCAGGCTGACGCTCATCTGCTGGAGCAGGGAGAGAACTAACTGCATAAAAAACCTTCTTCAAGAATCATGCCGAGCCCGTGAGTCACCCTGGCGCACTGTGAGCCAGATCTCGTCCTGGTGCATGCCGCGACCCTGTTGCGGAGGCAGTTTGCCAGAATGGAAAAATAAAACCATATAAAATCAGAGTGTTAAATTGATATTTGTGTAATCTGCCAGCGCTTGGTATTGCTGGAGAGAGCATGAATGTATCCGCCGGATACGCCACACGGAGGTGGCATGCTCCGCCCGGCCTTCGGCTGGGCGTTTTTTATCCGGTGCCAATGGCGGACGATTTCGAGGGGGCTTGAGCAATTATTCAGGTTTGTCCAATGAGTTATCCCCAGCTTCTGGGGATAACTCAGAAGGCGAAATAGTAGCAGACCCGCCGACCCAGGCCGAAGAAGGCCCGCTGCCCCTCATCCAGCTCCTCCAGCCTGAGGGTGGCCACTATGCTTCGCGCATCTTCCCGCAGATCGATCATGGCCACCCCCTCCGGGCGCTGCCCCTTGATGTAGGGCTGTACCTTGGGTTTGAGGGGCAGGGTGGGCTCGGTCGACAGCACCAGGGCCACCGAGTCGTCGTCGAGGCGCACCAGGGAACCGGGCGGATAGACCCCGAGCACCTTTATCAGCAACCTGACCAGATCCTGATCGAACTTCTTCTGTGACAGCTTGAAGAGCTGGCCGATGACCTGGCTCGGCCCCGCGGGCTGTAGGCCGCTGCGGGGGTGAAGGGACTCGTCGTAGTGATCCACCAGGCTGATGAGGCGGGCGAGGGGAGGGATCCTGTCGCCCTGAAGGCAGAGGGGAAAGCCGCTGCCATCGAGGCGCTCGTGATGCAGATGGGCCACCTCGCGGATCCTGGGCTCGAAGGCCTGCAACTGGTTGAGCATCTCCAGCCCGTACTGGGGATGCATGTTGAGGAAGTTCTGCTCTGCCTTGTTGAGCTCGCCCCGTTTCTGGGTGATCTGGCTCGGGATCCTGAGCTCACCGATGTCGTGCAGCAGGCCGGCCAGCCCCGCCTCCTCGATCTCGACCGGGTTCATGCCGAGTTCTCGCGCCATCAGCATGGCGATGAAGGCCACGCTCAGGCTGTGCTGCAGCAGGGTATCCGTGTGCTGGCTGCGGATGAGGTGCAGACCGAGCGGCCCCTGATGCTCTGCCAGACGGGCGGCGGTGTTGCGCACTAGCTGGGCGGTATTGGCCAGGCCTTCGTCGGGCTTGAGGTTGAGGGCGCCGAGTGCATCGCGCAGATCCGACAGGGATTGGCCAAAGGCCTTGTCGGCGGCGCGCAGGGAGCGTCTGAATGCCTTCTCGTCGAAGGTGGGGGTCATGGGGGTCAAGGGGGCGTGTTGCACCATGTCCGGCCCGGGTGCGGTGGCCGGTTCGGCACTCAGCAGGGGGGTGACGGGCAGATCGCTCTTGTCGGGATCCACCATCAGCAGGGTGAGTTCGAGGTGGCGGAGGATCTCCAGCTGCTGCTGGTCGCGGATCTTGAAGGCGTTGAACAGGAAAGGGTGACTGGTCCATCCCGTGGGAAGATGGATGTAGTGGCCGACTCTCAACTGCTCGATGGAGGCCTGGATCAGCGCCATATGCTAGCTCTTGTGTCGTGTTTGCCTACCAACAAGCTAGCAAAATTAAGCAGATAGACAAATAAAAAGCCCGCGCAACTGCGCGGGCTTTGTCATCCTGGCCGATTATCAGGCCTTGGATTTCTTCTTGCTGTCTACCTTGGCCTCGACCTTGGCTTCAACCTTGGTCGCTACCTGAGCTTCCTCGACGAAGGGACGACCGTAGTAGGTGTCCATCAGGATGGCTTTGAGCTCGGTGATCAGCGGGTAGCGTGGGTTGGCGCCGGTGCACTGGTCATCGAAGGCTTCCAGGGCCAGCTGGTCAACCTTGGCCAGGAAGTCCGCCTCGTTCACACCGGCTTCACGGATGGAGGCCGGGATGCCCAGGGTGGCTTTCAGCTCGTCCAGCCAGGCCAGCAGCTTCTCGATCTTGGCCGCGGTGCGGTCACCGGCTGAGGTCAGACCCAGGTGGTCAGCGACTTCGGCGTAGCGACGGCGAGCCTGCGGACGGTCGTACTGGGAGAACGCGGTCTGCTTGGTCGGGTTGTCGTTCGCGTTGTAGCGGATGACGTTGCTGATCAGCAGGGCGTTGGCCAGACCGTGGGGAATGTGGAACTCTGCACCCAGCTTGTGGGCCATGGAGTGACACACGCCCAGGAAGGCGTTGGCAAACGCGATACCGGCGATGGTGGCGGCGTTGTGCACTTTCTCGCGGGCAACCGGGTCGTTGGCGCCGTTCAGGTAGCTGGAGGGCAGGTATTCCTTCAGCAGTTTCAGGGCTTGCAGCGCCTGACCGTCGGAGTACTCGTTGGCCAGCACGGAGACATAGGCTTCCATGGCGTGGGTCACGGCGTCGATACCGCCGAAGGCACACAGGGATCTGGGCATGCCCATGACCAAGTTGGCATCCACGATGGCCATGTTCGGGGTCAGCTCGTAGTCGGCCAGCGGGTACTTCATGCCGGTGGCGTCGTCGGTCACGACCGCAAACGGGGTCACTTCAGAACCTGTACCGGAAGTGGTGGTGATGCAGACCAGTTCGGCCTTCACGCCCATTTTCGGGAACTTGTAGATACGCTTGCGGATGTCCATGAAGCGCATGGCCAGGTCTTCGAACGCGGTGTCCGGGTGCTCGTACATGACCCACATGATCTTGGCGGCATCCATGGGGGAACCACCACCCAGGGCGACGATCACGTCCGGCTTGAAGGAGTTCGCCATCTCGGCGCCCTTGCGTACCACGGACAGGGTGGGGTCGGCTTCCACTTCGTAGAAGATCTCCACTTCCATGTTCATTTTCTTGAGCAGGCGGACCACTTCATCGGCATAGCCGTTGTTGAACAGGAAGCGGTCGGTCACCACCATTGCACGCTTCTTGCCTTCCAGGTCGCCCAGGGCGATCGGCAGGGAGCCACGACGGAAGTAGATGGATTTCGGAAGTTTGTGCCACAGCATATTTTCTGCCCGTTTTGCGACTGTCTTCTTGTTGATCAGGTGCTTGGGACCGACGTTCTCGGAGATGGAGTTACCACTCCAGGAGCCGCAACCCAGGGTCAGGGACGGGGCCAGCGCGAAGTTGTACAGGTCACCGATACCACCCTGGGTGGAGGGGGTGTTGATGAGGATACGGGCGGTCTTCATCTTGTCGCCGAAGTACTTGATGCGGTCGGCGTTGCGATCCTGGTCGGTGTACAGACCGGAGGTGTGGCCGATACCACCGATGTTGACCATGTCACAGGCCATCTCGACGGCTTCTTCGAAGTTCTTGGCGCGGAACATACCCAGGGTCGGGGAGAGCTTCTCGTGAGCGAACTCGTCCTCGGCACACAGCTCCAGACCTTCACCGATGAGGATCTTGGTGGTGGGGGGGACGGTCACGCCGGCCATGGCGGCGATCTTGGTGGCAGGCTGGCCCACGATGTCGGCGTTCAGCGCACCGTTGATCAGCAGTACTTTACGCACCTTGTCGGCTTCATCCTTGGAGAGGATATAGCCGGCGTGAGTCGCGAAGCGCTCCTTGACCTGGTTGTAGATGGAGTCGACCACGATGACCGCCTGCTCGGAGGCACAGACCACACCGTTGTCGAAGGTCTTGGACATCAGGATGGAGGCGACGGCACGCTTGATATCGGCGGTCTCGTCGATGACGATGGGCACGTTGCCCGCACCCACGCCGATGGCGGGCTTGCCGGAGGAGTAGGCGGCCTTCACCATGCCAGGACCACCGGTGGCCAGGATCAGGTTGATGTCGTTGTGGCGCATCAGGGCGTTGGAGAGCTCGACGGAGGGTTGGTCGATCCAGCCGATGATGTCTTTCGGCGCACCGGCGGCCACGGCTGCATCCAGTACCAGCTTGGCTGCGGTATTGGTGGAGTTCTTGGCGCGGGGGTGCGGGGAGAAGATGATGGCGTTGCGGGTCTTCAGGGAGATGAGAGCCTTGAAGATCGCGGTGGAAGTCGGGTTGGTGGTCGGTACTATACCGCAGATGATGCCTACCGGCTCGGCGATGGTGATGGTGCCCATCTCGTCATCTTCACTGAGGATGCCGCAGGTCTTCTCATCTTTGTAGGCGTTGTAGATGTATTCGGAGGCGAAGTGGTTCTTGATGACCTTGTCTTCGATGATACCCATGCCGGATTCGGCAACGGCCATCTGGGCCAGGGGGATACGGGCGTTGCTGGCGGCCAGTGCGGCGGCGCGGAAGACCTTGTCTACCTGCTCTTGCGAGAAGCTGGCGAATTCACGCTGGGCTTCCTTGACGCGGGCAACCAGTGCATCCAGTTCAGCCAAATTGGTTACTGCCATGTTTATCTCCTGATGATTTGAAAACTGTTTAGTAAGACCTTGGCAATGCCCGGCAATTATAGTCGCCCTGTCAAGGAGAGAATCACCACAACGGGGTATTTACATGCCTTAGTAAACTGCTTTCTGACTCGATTATAGGGCCGGGATGTGTCAGAAAAGATTGATCTGGATCATATGTAACAAAAGAACAAAAGAAATTTTGTTTCACCCGCCAGACTGACCGAATGTTGCTAACCTGTTGCGTGCGCCTAGAGTGCTAACTGCAAGAGAGGCAAGGATTTTTGCGTCCGGGTTCGGGTCCTTGCCCCTGTCCGCCCTCCTTTTCGGGTGGCGCGGGAACAGACAAGGGGGAGTGTCATGGTGACACGGCCACGCTGGAAGTGGGGCATGCGTTTCAAGTTTGTTGAAAAAGCGGCTTGTTGCTTTCATCCAGTTGCCGCACCCGGCGCACAAGATGCTGAAGGTGAGGCGACGGCACAGGCAATGATGGGCCTATGATGGCAGAAGAGGGCGGTCGCTGGCCGTGGCGCGGGCGGATAGCCACTGTGCAGGAGGCGCCGGGGTATGCCGATATCCGGCCAGCGGTATGGCCGTTTGTGGAGTATCAATATCGTGATGAGAGAGATGAGCAGAATAAAATGCCGACGGGTTGTATCATGCCGTTAAATATTGACCATGTTGCTTAACAACTCGATATGTTGAATTTCGTCGATACATTAGAAGAACTAACTAAAAAGCCCCGGTAAGGGTGAGATTATTTGATTGGAGAAGGGAAAAGTCCTGGTGTAAATTTACGCGCAGTTTGATGGGGATGGCCCTCAGTGGCCCGGCTTGGTTCTGGATGGCGCCTATGGCAGCAATTGACTTCTCTTTATACCTGAAATTCTTCGTCGGCCTCTTTGCGATCATCAACCCGCTGGGTCTGTTGCCGGTCTTTGTCAGCCTGACGGGTCACATGCAGCCGGAGGAGCGCAGGAAGACCAATACGACGGCCCACATCGCCGTGATGATCATCCTGATGGTCTCCATGTGCATGGGGCAGTTGATCCTCGACGGCTTCGGCATCTCGCTGGCCTCCTTTCGTATAGCGGGGGGCTCGCTCATCACCCTGATCGCCTGGTCCATGCTGCAGGGCAAGCTCGGCGAGGTGAAGCACAACAAGCAGGAGAAGGGGGAGCTGGCCGCGCGCGAATCCATCGCCGTGGTGCCCCTGGCGCTGCCCCTGATGGCCGGGCCAGGTGCCATCTCGTCCTCCATCGTCTATGCCAGCCAGAAGACCCTGCCCCAGCTGGCCGGCATGTTCCTGGTGGTGGTGGCGTTCGCCTGCTGTTCCTGGCTCATCTTCCGCGCCGCCCCCCTGCTGTTCAAGCTGATGGGCAACACCGGCATCAACGTGGTCACCCGTATCATGGGTCTCATCATGATGTCCCTCGGCATCGAGATCATAGTAGCCGGCATCAAGGGAGTCTTCCCCGGCCTGATGTGAGCCAGGTCTGTTTTGTCGGAGCCGGTCCCTGTGACCGGCTTTTTTATTGTTTCTTTTTTGTTGGTCATTTCCTAGAATCGAGCGGCTCTGTATGAAAAATGACCGCCGCGCGATATTTAAATGCTGAATAAATGGTTTAAGGCTGTTTTTTTGACCATTAAAGTGGTCCCGCACTGATGATATCTATTGCATTATCAGAATTGTCAGGGAATTATGCGGGCAGCGAGGTGTTTGTCTCGTGGATAACAAATGCATGGAATGTTCTTGTTGGAGTATGGAAATGACTCATAGAAAAACAATTATTAATACCCTTTTATTGACCGCACTCTTTGGTGGCGCCACCCTGGCCCAGGCCGCCGATGTCCCCGCCGGTACCAAGCTGGCTCCCGAGCAAACCCTGGTGAAGGGCAATGGCTCCGAACCTGCCACCCTGGATCCGCACAAGACCGAGGGAACGGTAGAATCCAATATCCTGCGCGACCTGTTCGAGGGTCTCGTCACCTCCGGCCCCAAGGGTGAGACCCTGCCCGGCGTCGCCGAGTCCTGGGAAACCAAGGACAACAAACACTACGTGTTCCACCTGCGCAAGGATGCCAAGTGGTCCAACGGCGATCCCGTCACCGCCCACGATTTCGAATTTGCCTTCAAGCGCGCGGTGGATCCCAAGACGGCCTCTCCCTACTCCTGGTACATGGAGATCCCGACCATCGTCAACGCCACCGACATCATCGCTGGCAAGAAGCCGTCCGACACCCTGGGTGTGAAGGCGGTGGACGATCACACCTTCGAGGTGCAGCTGGAGAAGGCGGTGCCTTACTTCGTCAGCATGCTTTCCCACACCACCACCTATCCGGTCCCGAAGAAGGTCATCGAGAAGTTTGGTGACAAGTGGACCCAGCCCGGCAACATGGTGTCCAACGGTGCCTACGTGCTGAAGGACTGGGTGGTCAACGAGCGCGTCGACGTGGTGCGCAACGCCAGCTACTGGAACAACGGCAAGACCGTCATCGAGAAGGTGACCTATCTGCCGATCCAGTCCACCAACGCCGAGCTGAACCGCTATCTGGCCGGCGAAGTGGATCTCACCTACAACATGCCCATCGAGCGCTTCAAGCAGATGAAGAAGGATCTGCCGGACGAGGTGAAGGTGAGCGGCTATGTGGGCACCTACTACTACCAGTACAATTTCAAGCACAAACCGTTTGACGACGTGCGGGTGCGTACCGCGCTCTCCTACGCCATCGATCGCAACGTGATCGCCGACAAGGTGATGGGCAAGGGCGAAACCCCGGGCTACACCCTGGTGCCCGACTTCGTGGACGGCTTCAAGCCGGTGGCGCCGGCCTGGTCCAAGCTGACCCAGGCGGAGCGCGACGCCAAGGCGAAGGAGCTGCTGACCGAAGCCGGTTACGGCCCGGGCAAGCCGCTCAAGTTCGAGCTGCTCTACAACACCGACGACAACCACAAGAAGGTGGCCGTGGCCGTCGCCTCCATGTGGAAGAAGCTCGGCGTGCAGGTGAGCCTGGTGAACCAGGAGTGGAAGACCTACCTGGAGACCAAGAAGCAGGGTAACTTCGACGTGGGCCGCGCCGGCTGGATTGCGGACTACAACGAAGCCTCCTCCATGCTGGATCTGATGCAGACCACCCACGGCAACAACGACGGCAAGTACTCCAACCCCGCCTTCGACAAGCTGATGAGCGAGTCCCGCAACCAGGTGGATGCCGATGCGCGCAACAAGCTCTATGTCCAGGCCGAAGAGATCCTGGCCAAGGACATGCCGATCGCCCCCATCTATCAGTACGTGACCTCCCGCATGGTCAAGCCCTACGTGGGCGGCTACCCGGCCAACCCGCTGGACAACATCTACAGCAAAGACATGTACATCGTTGCTCACTGAGTAAAGAAACAAGTCGCATAACAAGCAGGGCCCGCCAGACGGCGGGCCTTTATTACAACCGCGACCCTTTGGAAGCAGTACAGGACAGGAAATGTCTATGTTGAAATTCATCCTTAAACGTCTATTGGAAGCGATCCCGACTCTGCTGGTCTTGATCACCGTCTCCTTCTTCATGATGCGCTTCGCGCCGGGCAACCCCTTCACCAGCGAACGCGCCCTGCCGCCGGAAGTCCTGGCCAACATCGAGGCCAAATATGGCCTGGACAAGCCCATCGGCATGCAATACCTCACCTATCTGGGCAACCTGGTCCAGGGAGATCTGGGGCCCTCCTTCAAGTACAAGGACTTCACCGTCAACGATCTGGTGAGCCAGGCGCTGCCCGTTTCCGCCAAGATTGGCTCGGTCGCCTTCCTGCTGGCGGTGACCCTTGGGGTCACTTTCGGCACCATAGCCGCCCTCAAGCAGAACACCCTCATCGACTATCTGCTGATGTCGTCGGCCATGGCCGGGGTGGTGATCCCGGGCTTCGTGCTGGCACCCTTGCTGGTGCTCTTCTTCAGTATCTATCTCGGCTGGTTCCCGGCGGGGGGCTGGCAGGGGGGGGGCGCCCAGTTCATGGTGCTGCCGGTGTTCGGCATGATGATGTACTACATCTCGGCCATCTCCCGCATCATGCGCGGCAGCATGATCGAGACCATGAACTCCAACTTCATCCGTACCGCCCGCGCCAAGGGGCTGCCGCTGCGCCACATCATCCTCAAGCACGCGCTGCGCCCGGCCATGCTGCCTGTGGTCTCTTACCTGGGACCGGCCTTCGTGGGCATCATCACCGGCTCCGTGGTGATCGAGACCATCTTCGGCCTGCCGGGGATTGGCCAGCTGTTCGTCAACGGAGCGCTGAACCGTGATTACTCCATGGTACTCGGCCTGACCATTCTGGTCGGCGCCCTCACCATCACCTTTAACGCCGTGGTCGATATCCTCTATGCCGTCATCGATCCCAAGATCCGTTACTAAGCCGGGAGTTCATCATGGTAGTCACAACTGAAAAGCGCGAAGCCGTCGAGGCGTTCGCCCAGAAAGTGGAAGTGGTGGAAGGGCGCTCCCTGTGGAAGGATGCCCGTCGCCGTTTCCTGCGCAACAAGGCGGCCCTGACCAGCCTCATCATCCTGACCATCATAGGTCTGGCGGTGATCGTCGGGCCCCACCTGTCCCAATACACCTTCGACGATCCGGATTGGGGCGCCATGCAGACCGCTCCTGACATGGAGACGGGTCACTGGTTCGGTACCGACAGCCTGGGTCGGGATCTCTTCGTGCGTACCCTGCTCGGCGGGCGCATCTCGCTGATGGTCGGCATCATGGGGGCCCTGGTGGCCGTCATCATCGGCACCCTGTATGGCGCCGCCTCCGGCTTCATCGGCGGCCGGGTCGACAGCCTGATGATGCGGGTGCTGGAGATCCTCAACGCCTTCCCCTTCATGTTCTTCGTGATCATGCTGGTGACCTTCTTCGGTCGCAATCTGGCCCTCATCTTCCTCGCCATCGGCGCGGTGAGCTGGCTCGACATGGCGCGGATAGTGCGCGGCCAGACCCTGAGCCTCAAGAGCAAGGAGTTCATCGAGGCGGCCCACGTCTGCGGCGTCTCCAAGTGGAAGATCATCACCCGCCATATCGTGCCGAACGTGCTCGGCATAGTGGCGGTCTACGCCACCCTGCTGGTGCCGGGCATGATCATGTTCGAATCCTTCCTGAGCTTCCTGGGGCTGGGGGTGCAAGAGCCCATGACCAGCTGGGGCGCCCTGCTGGATGAAGGCTCCAAGTCGATGGAAGTGGCCATCTGGCAACTCCTGTTCCCCGCCGGTTTCATGGTGGTGACCCTGTTCTGCTTCAACTTCCTCGGGGATGGTCTGCGTGATGCCCTTGATCCAAAGGATCGCTGACAGCAAGGGACAGGCAAGACGCCAAGGGGCCGTAAGACCCGTTCAGGGACGCGCTGCGTTCGGGATGGGCAGGCCGGCATCACGACAGCGCGATAAGGAGTGCTGATATGAAATTACTGGATGTGAAAGATCTGCGGGTCGAATTCAAGACCCCGGACGGCAATGTGGTGGCCGTCAACGACCTCAACTTTTCTCTTTCTGCCGGCGAGACCCTGGGGATCGTCGGGGAGTCCGGTTCGGGCAAGTCCCAGACCGCGTTCGCCATCATGGGGCTGCTCGCCAAGAACGGCGTCATCACCGGCTCGGCCAGGTTCCAGGGGGAGGAGATCCTCAACCTGCCGGAATCCAAGCTCAACCGCATCCGCTCCGAGAAGATCGCCATGATCTTCCAGGACCCCATGACCTCTCTGAACCCCTACATGAAGGTGAAGGATCAGCTGATGGAAGTGCTGATGCTGCACAAGGGGATGACCAAGGCCGCCGCCTTCGAGGAGTCGGTGCGCATGCTGGACGCGGTGAAGATCCCCGAGTCGCGCAAGCGGATGAACATGTACCCCCACGAGTTCTCCGGCGGCATGCGCCAGCGGGTGATGATCGCCATGGCATTGCTGTGCCGGCCGCAGCTGCTCATCGCCGACGAGCCGACCACGGCCCTGGACGTGACGGTGCAGGCCCAGATCATGACCCTGATGAACGAGCTCAAGCGCGAGTTCAACACCGCCATCATCATGATCACCCACGACCTCGGCGTGGTGGCCGGCATCTGTGACAAGGTGCTGGTGATGTACGCGGGCCGCACCATGGAATACGGCAGGGTGAACGACATCTTCTATCGCCCGAGCCACCCCTATACCGAAGGGCTACTGCGCGCCATTCCCCGCCTCGATACGGAAGGGGAAGTGCTGCCCACCATCCCGGGCAATCCGCCCAACCTGCTGCGTCTGCCCACCGGCTGCCCCTTCCAGGAGCGCTGCCACCGGGCCCACGAGATTTGCGGCCAGCAGTCTCCCGTCCTGACCCCCTTCGGCGACGGTCGGGAGCGGGCCTGCCACTGGGTATCGGATGCCATGATCAAGGGAGTGAACTAAATGGGTACTGACAAGAAACTGCTGCTGGAAGTGTCCGACCTCAAGGTTCACTTCAGCATCAAGAGTGACAAGGCCTGGCCCTGGGCCAAGCCCTCCGCCCTGAAGGCGGTGGATGGCGTCACCCTGCGCCTGTACGAGGGGGAAACCCTGGGGGTGGTGGGGGAGTCCGGCTGTGGCAAGTCCACCTTCGCCCGCGCCCTCATCGGCCTGGTGCCGGCCACCGACGGCAAGGTGGTGTGGCTGGGGCAGGACCTGACCAAGCTGGAGCAGAACGCCCTGCGGGAGAAGCGCAAGGAGATCCAGATGATCTTCCAGGATCCGCTGGCCTCCCTGAACCCGCGCATGACCATAGGCGACATCATCGCCGAGCCGCTCATCACCTTCTATCCCAAGCTCTCAAAGGATGAGGTGAAGGAGAAGGTGCGCGCCATGATGACCAAGGTGGGCCTGCTGCCGAACCTGGTGAACCGCTACCCCCACGAGTTCTCCGGCGGCCAGTGCCAGCGCATCGGCATCGCCCGGGCGCTGATCCTGGAACCCAAGATGATCATCTGCGACGAGCCGGTCTCGGCGCTGGATGTCTCCATCCAGGCTCAGGTGGTGAACCTGCTGAAATCCCTGCAAAAGGAGATGGGGCTCTCCCTCATCTTCATCGCCCACGACCTCTCCGTGGTCAAACACATCTCGGATCGGGTGCTGGTCATGTACCTGGGCAACGCCGTGGAGCTAGGCACCGGCAAGGAGATCTTCGCGAACCCCCTGCACCCCTACACCAAGGCCCTGATGTCGGCGGTGCCCATCCCGGATCCGGACGTGGAGCGCAGCAAGACCATCCAGATCCTGGAAGGGGATTTGCCGTCCCCCATGAACCCGCCCTCCGGCTGCGTGTTCCGCACCCGCTGCCCGGTGGCGGGCCCGGAGTGTGCCAAGACCCGGCCCATGCTCGAGGGGAACTTCGACCACGCGGTTTCCTGTCTCAAAGTGGATCCGCTCTGAGACAGATGGGATGACGAGGGGCGCCCGGGTGGCGCCCCGTTTTTTTGTCCGGGGCAGAAGATGCCTCTTGGCGTTATCTTTCGAGGCTGTTACTATCCGCCGCACAAGGGGAGTAACTTCTCGCCGGTTTGTCGTCATTACGGTGCACCCATATCCTGCAGTGCACCCGGCAGCCGGGCAGCACATCGAACTTGCTGTAAGTGAGACCTTGCCGAGAGGCAAGGTGTATCTGCTCCAAACGCAAACCCACGCCTCTCGGTCGTGGGTTTTGTCGTTTTGGGAGAAGTGAAAATGGGTGAATGGTGGATGTGGACCGGTTTCTTCAGCATAGTGCTGGTCCTGTTATGGATTGACATACGCTTCGTCGGCGGCGGCAAGGCGCACAAGGTGTCGCTCAAGGAGGCAGGGATCTGGTCCCTCATCTGGGTGAGCGTGGCGCTCTTGTTCAACCTGGCCATCTGGCTCTGGCTGGATCACAGCGTGGGCCGCGAGGTGGCCAACGAGAAGGGGCTGGAGTTCCTCACCGGCTACCTCATCGAGAAGGCGCTGGCGGTGGACAACGTCTTCGTCTGGCTGATGCTGTTCGGCTACTTTGCCATTCCGGCCGAGCTGCAGCGCCGGGTGCTGCTCTACGGTGTGCTGGGCGCCATCGTCATGCGGGCCGGCATGGTGTTTGCGGGCAGCTGGCTCATCGAGCAGTTCCACTGGATCCTCTACCTGTTCGGCGCCTTCCTGCTGCTGACCGGGGTCAAGATGCTGTGGGCCGCCGACAAGGAGCCGGATCTCGCCAACAACCCGCTGCTGCTCTGGATGCGCCGCCGCTTCAAGGTGACCGAGACCCTGGAGGGGGAGAGCTTCTTCGTCTGGCGCGACGGCGTGCGCTACGCCACCCCGCTGCTGCTCATCCTGGTGCTGGTGGAGGTGAGCGATCTCATCTTTGCGGTGGACAGCATCCCGGCCATCTTCGCGGTGACCACGGATCCCTTCATCGTGCTGACCTCCAACATCTTCGCCATCATGGGCCTGCGTGCCATGTACTTCCTGCTGGCCGGGGTGGCGGAGCGCTTCGCCCTGCTCAAATACGGCCTGGCGCTGATCCTGATGTTCATCGGGGTCAAGATGCTGCTGCTCGACATCTTCAAGATACCCACCGGCATCGCGCTGGGTGTGGTGGCGCTGATCCTGCTGGCGTCCATGGGGCTCAGCCTCTGGGTGACCCGCAAGAAAGAGGGCGTGAAAGCGGCTTGATGGCCAAACCACTGAAAAGGGCTCCCGCGGGAGCCCTTTCTTGTTTCCGATCCGCGGTCAGCGCGTGATCTTCTTGGGGTTGGTGTAGCCCCAGACGGTGTACATGTCCGCCAGCAGGGCGCCGTTGTACTCTTCCAGGTCAGACTGCTTCACCTCGGCGTCACCCTGGCGGCCGAACAGCACCACCTCGTCACCGGGTTTGACCCCCTTGAGATCGGTCACGTCCACCATGATGGTGTTCATGGAGGTCTTGCCCACCACAGGCACCTTCTGGCCCTGGATCAGCACATAGGCCTTGTTGCTGAGCGCCCGGCGATAGCCGTCGGAGTAGCCGAGCGGCAAGTTGGCGAGCAGGGAGTCGCGCTTGAGGGTGAAGGTGCGGTCATAGCCGACGGTGTTGCCCGCCGGGTAGTGATTCACCGAGGCGACCTGGGTCTTGAACGCCATCACCTTCTTGTACTCGGTGTAGGAGGGGATGGTGTCGCCATAGATGATGCCGCCCGGGCGCACCATGTCGAAGTAGGCTTCCGGCACTTCCAGGGTGGCGAAGGAGTTGGCGGCATGGATGGTGAGCTTGCTGCGATCCAGCTTGCCCGCGTCGATGAGCCACTGGTAGTCCAGCTTGAACTGGGCCAGCCCCAGCTTGACGTCCTCTTTCTCCTCCACCGGGAAGTGGGTCATGATGCCGACCGGGGTGATCCCCTTGAGCTTGAGCATGGCCAGGGCATCTTCCTTGGAGTCCGCCAGGCGCAGATCGATGCCGTTGCGGCTCATGCCGGCGGAGTTCAGACCGATGTGCACCGGGATGGTGGTGTGGTGGCGCTGGGCGATGTCGGCGATCCCCTGGGCGCTGGCCAGGCTGCCCACCAGCTCTTCCAGCTTGTAGGGCAGGGCCTGCTCCACCTCGGCCGGGGTGGCGGCACGGACCCGCATCAGCCGGCCTTCGAAGCCCTTCTCGCGGGCCACCCGGGCCTCTTCATTGCTGGCGATGCCGATGCAGGGGATGCCCGCCTTGACCACGGAGGGGACCAGCAGGTCGATGCCGTGGCCGTAGGCGTCCGCCTTCATGATGGCGCAGATCTGCGGCCCCTTGTCACCCAGGCGATCCTTGAGGGTCTGGATGTTGTGCTCGAAGGCGGTCAGGTCCACTTCCAGCCAGGCGTTGGTGGCGGTCTGCTCCTGGCCGTTGCGGGTGTCGCTGGCGAGCGGCAGATAGGGGGCGGCGACCGCCTGACCGGCGAGCAGCCCGAAGATCAGGGTCGCGAGCAGCGTTTTCTTGTGCATGGGATGTTACCTTCTTATTGTCTCTGTTGAGGCGCGTCCTGGTGTGGACGCGGGCGTAGGTATCTTGGTAATTTATTCGTATGTGGATGATATTTATCCATTTTTTCCAAGGTGCCAGCGGCGAGAGTGTATCTTAATGGCGTCATTCGTGGCACATGCTGCAGGAATAAAATATGCGTTTAGTGGTGCGGATCCCACCTTTGCTGCTGTTTGTGGTCATCGCCCTTGTCATGTGGCTGGGGCGGGGAGAGGCGAGGGGGGCAGAGCCCCTGCTCCTGCCGGCCGCAGCCCTGCTGCTGGCGGGAGCCTTGCTGGGAGGCGGGGCACTCCTGCACTTCTGGCGCCAGAGGACCAGCGTCCACCCCATCCGCCTGGATCAGAGCCGGGTGCTGGTGACCCGGGGCGTCTATCGCATCAGCCGCAACCCCATGTACCTAGGGCTGCTCTGCTGGACCATGGCGCTGGCCTGCTATCTGGGGGGCATGATGGTGTGGCTCGGGCCGCTGCTGCTGTGGGGCTGGCTCACCCGCTTTCAAATCCTGGCGGAAGAGCGGGCGCTGCACAGGCGCTTCGGCGATGCCTATGCCGATTACTGCCGGCGGGTGCGGCGCTGGTGTTGAGGGGGCTCCTGGCCGATTGCACATAAAGAAACGGCCCGCAGAGGCGGGCCGTATCGAGAGCGCGGGTCGGGATCAGGCCTTGGCGGTGTCGACCTGGCCGAGGGGTTCGCTGTCCCCCAGGCTGTCCTCGCTCTTGGCCACCACGCTGGCGGCGATGGCGTTGCCCAGCACGTTGGTGGCGGAGCGGCCCATGTCCAGGAAGTGATCGATGCCGAGCAGCAGCAGGATGCCGGCCTCCGGGATCTGGAACTGGTTGAGGGTGGCGGCGATGACCACCAGGGAGGCGCGCGGTACGCCAGCCATCCCCTTGGAGGTGACCATCAGCAGCAGCAGCATGGTGATCTGCTGGGCGGTGCTGAGCTCGATGCCATAGGCCTGGGCGATGAACATGACCGCGAAGGTGCAGTACATCATGGAGCCGTCCAGGTTGAAGGAGTAGCCCATGGGCAGCACGAAGCTGGCGATGCGCTTGTCACAGCCGAATTTCTCCAGTCTGTCCAGGGTCTTGGGGTAGGCGGCCTCGGAGCTGGCGGTGGAGAAGGCGAGCAGGATGGGCTCGCGGATCATGGCCAGCAGGGTCAGGATGCGGCGACGGATGAAGAGGCTGCCCATGACGATGAGCAGCAGCCAGAGGCAGGCCAGGGCCAGGTAGAACTGGGCCATGAAGCTGCCGTAGGTGGCGAGGATGCCGAGCCCCTCCTTGGCCACCATGGCGGCGATGGCGCCGAACACGGCGAAGGGGGCGAAGTTCATCACATAGCCGGTCACCTTCAGCATGATCTCGGCGCCGCTGGCCATCAGCATGACCACGGGCTTGGCGGCATCCCCCAGGGCGGCGGCGGCCAGGCCGAAGAAGAGGGAGAACACCACGATCTGCAGGATCTCGTTGGTGGCCATGGCCTCGACCACGCTTTTCGGGATGGCGTGGGTCACGAAGTCCTTGAGGGAAATGGCGGCCGCGGTCACGCCGGAGCTGGCGCCGTCATCGGGCAGGGAGAGGGAGAGCCCCACCCCGGGTTGCATCAGGTGGACCATCACCAGACCCAGGGTCAGGGACATCAGGGAGGCGAGCATGAACCAGCCCAGGGTCTTGACGCCGATGCGGCCCACGGTGCGGGTGTCGCCCATCTTGGCGATGCCGACCACCAGGGTGGTGAACACCAGGGGGGCGATGATCATCTTGATCAGGCGCAGGAAGATGTCGGTCAGCAGGGTGATGTCACTGGCAAAGCCGGCGGCCTCTGCAGGGGCAAACAGGCGATAGCCTTGCCCGGTAACAATGCCAAGCATCATCGCGATGAGGATGGCAACGGTCAATTTATTCATTTTCATGGGGGAGTCCCAGTCTCGATATGTGCAGTGCTGTACAGGTAGGCAGGGTGCCACCTCAGTCCTTTTTTGTGATCCGGGCCGTGGAATCCAGACAGCCGGTGTGCTGGAGCATGCCTAATCGCGAAGGGGAAATCCAGCAACTTATGGCAGAACTTTATGTGGTTATTAGTGGTATGTGATGTAAATCTTGTTAATTAATTATATTAATCGCTGTTTATTTTAATCTTTGCAATATAAACAGCTTCCAGGCTCTGGTCGCTCGATGGGCGGTTTTCCAGGGTGAAGGTCAGCAGTGCCGAGGTGCGATGCTCCACGTGCATCTCGTCCATGAAGGTATCGGGCTCGTATTCGTCGAAGCCGAATCGGGGGCGCGCTGGCGTGACCCTGACCGCATCCCGCGACAGGGTCAGCGTCTGCACCAGCACCCAGGCGTACCCCTGTGCCAGCGCCATCTCCCCGGCCCGCTTGAGCACGTATTTGCGCGCCGTCTCCCTGTCCACCAGCTCGTTGCCGACAAACTCCAGTTGCCACTGGGTAGGCCCGAGCCGGGTCTGGGAGAAACCGGTCTGGCCGTTCCAGAAGGATTTTTCGCTGTCGTAGGGGGTGGCGCAGCCCGCGAGCTGGCCGAGCAGCAGGCCGCACAGGAGAAGACCAGGGAGGGGAGAGCGGGGGAGCGGCATCTGAGGGATCCGGGCAGAAGACAGAGCACCACTACAGCACAACGGACATGGGGAGACAATGAGGGGCGCAGCGGCGCAAAAAGAAAAGGCCTTGTCGTCTGACAAGGCCTTTCTCGGGGAATTTGGTCGGTGTGAGAGGATTCGAACCTCCGACCCTCTACACCCCATGCAGATGCGCTACCTGGCTGCGCTACACACCGACGGAGTCAGCTCGGCTGACGGGGGCTGAGTTTATGGAGATGGCCATGCCCTGTCAACAGGGGAAACAGTACTTCGCGATCGTTCGCCTGCTTTGCGAGCAACTTCGGATCAAAGTGCGACCAATCACCCGGGGTTGCGCTGTTTTCCCGGCTTGTCGGCCAAAAATGACGGCCACCCGATGGGTGGCCGTTTGGTATCAGCGAAGACTGGTCAGCGGTTAAAGGTCAGTCGCTTGCCAAACACCTTGTCGGTGACCTGGCCGTTCTGCCAAGCGACTTGACCGTACACCAGGGTCATCTCAATCAGGGCGCGCTGGAAGCGCTCATCACACATATCAGCGGTTGAAGGTCAACCGCTTGCCCAACACCTTGTCGGTGACCTGGCCGTTCTGCCAGGCGATCTGGCCGTTCACCAGGGTCATCTCTATGGTGCTCTGGAAGCGGTAGCCGTTGAACGGCGACCAGCCGCACAGGTAGAGCAGGTTGCTGTCGGTGACCACGTAGGGCTTGCCGAGATCCAGCAGCACCAGATCCGCGAAGTAGCCCTCCCGGATGTAGCCGCGATCCTGCACCTGGAAGCGCTCGGCCACCGCGTGGGAGGTCTTCTTGACGATGGTCTCCAGCGAGAAGACGCCGTTGTGGTAGAGCTCCAGCAGCGCCTGCAGGGAGTGCTGCACCAGGGGCACGCCGGAGGGCGCCTTGAAGTAGCTGTTCTGCTTCTCTTCCCAGGTGTGGGGGGCGTGGTCGGTGGCGATGATGTCGAGCACGTCGTTCCGCACCGCATCCAGCAGGGCGTGCTGATCCGCCGCGCTCTTCACCGCCGGGTTGCACTTGATCTGGCTGCCCAGGGTGTCGTAGTCCGCCTCGTTGAAGAAGAGGTGGTGGACGCACACCTCGGCGGTGATGTTCTTGTCCTTGAGATCCTTCAGATCCGGGGTGGCGGTAAAGAGCGAGAGCTCTTTCGCCGTGGTCAGGTGCAGCACGTGCAGCTTGGCGCCGTACTGCTTGGCCAGGGAGACCGCGAGGCTGGAGGACTTGTAGCAGGCGTCGGCGCTGCGGATGCGGCCGTGTTCGCGCATGGGCACGTCCTCGCCCCACTTGGCGCGAGCTTCGTCTTCCAGCACCTTGATAGTGGGGGTGTCCTCGCAGTGGGTGACGATCATCACCGGGCTCTCGCGGAAGATGGCCGCCAAGGTCTCCTGGTTGTCCACCAGCATGTTGCCGGTGGAGGCCCCCATGAAGATCTTGATGCCGCAGGACTGCTTGGGATCGAGCTTCTTGATCTCTTCCAGGTTGTCGTTGGTGGCACCCAGATAGAAGCTGTAGTTGGCGGCGGCGGAGTTGGCGGCGATCTGGTATTTGGCTTCGAGGGCGTCGAGGGTGGTGGTCTGGGGATTGACGTTGGGCATTTCCATGAAGCTGGTGGTGCCACCGGCCACGGCGGCCCGGGATTCGCTGGCGATGGTCCCCTTGTGGGTCAGGCCCGGCTCCCGGAAGTGGACCTGATCGTCGATCATCCCGGGGATGAGGTGACGACCGGTCGCATCGATCACCACCGCATCGGGGGCGCTGATGTCCGGGGCGATACGGGCGATCCGCTCCCCCTCGATCAGGACGTCGGAAGCATAGATGCGGCCTTCGTTGACCAGGGTGGCATTCTTGATAAGCAATTTGTTCATGGGGGGTTCCAGTTCCTTTGCCGATAATCCGGGGTCATAATATCGCAAACTGCACTTTCTCTGTAGCAAGGCCTGAGTAATGAAGTTATTTGTTAGAGATTTGACTGTGATCGATTCCAGCTATTTGTGCGAGCGCCGCGGCATGGTGGGCGAGAGCTGGCTGGTGGACATCGAGATGAGCGGCGAGCTCAACGAGATGAGCATGCTGCTGGATTTCGGGCGGGTGAAGAAGCTCATCAAGTCGATCATCGATGACGAGGTGGATCACAAGCTGCTGGTGCCAACCGGGAGCCCCCTGGTGCATGTCCAGCCCCTGGACAACGACGAGTGCACCGTGGATCTGCTGCGCCCGGGTCGCTCCATCCATCTGCGCTGCCCGACCCAGGGCTTTGCCTTCATTCCCGCGCCCCAGGTGGATAAAGAGTCGGTGACCCGTTATCTGCTGGCGGTGCTGGCCAAGCGGCTGCCGGGCAATATCAAGGATCTGACCCTGACCCTGCGCCAGGAGGCCATCGAGGGCGCCTTCTACCACTACAGCCACGGCCTCAAGAAGCACGACGGCAACTGCCAGCGTATCGCCCACGGTCACCGCTCCCCCATCGAGATTTCTGTGGACGGGGAGCGCGACCTGGAGCTGGAGCTGAACTGGGCCGAGCGCTGGGCCGACATCTACCTCGGCACCGAAGAGGACAGGGTGGCCCTGTCCGAGCTGGCGCTGAGCGAACAGGCCAGGGCCATCCTGCAAGAGGCTGGCGAACACTACGTCGGCTTCAAGTACGTGGCGCCCCAGGGGCTGTTCCAGCTCGTCATGCCGGCGGCGGAGGTGGAGATGATCGACACCGACACCACCATAGAACTGCTGGCCCACTACATTGCCCGGGAGGTGAAGAAGCAGGTGGGGGACAAGTTCGTGAAGATCGTGGCCTATGAAGGGGTCGGCAAGGGCGCCATCGCCTACGCCTGATCCCCGCTGCGTTGCCCAGATGAACAAAAAGGCCCCGCTGTTGCGGGGCCTTGTCATTGGGGGTGTTGCGCCCCTCAGGCGCTGAGCCGGAAGCGCTGCACCAGGGTCTCCTGCTGCTCGGCCAGGGAGTCGAGCTGCTGGCTGGTCTCGGCCACCCGCTCTATCCCCTGGTAGTTGAGATCCGAGATGTCGGAGATGCGGTTGAGGTTGGTGGCGATGTCCGCGCTGGTGGCCTGCTGCTGCTCGGCGGCGGAGGCGATCTGGCTCGACATGTCGCTGATGAGCACCACGATACCCTGCACCTCCTCCATGGCGTTGTTGGCCTGGGAGCTCTGATCCACGCAGCTGTCCATCTCGCGGGAGCACTCCTGCATCACGTTGACCGCCCGGGCGACCCCCTGCTGCAGGTTCTCGATCATGGTCTGGATCTCGCTGGTGGACTGGGCGGTGCGCCCGGCGAGGTTGCGCACCTCGTCCGCCACCACGGCGAAGCCGCGACCCTGCTCCCCGGCACGGGCCGCTTCTATGGCGGCGTTGAGGGCCAGCAGGTTGGTCTGCTCGGCGATGCCGCGGATGACGTCGAGGATGTTGCCGATCTGGCCGCTCATGGCGCTCACGTCGCCGATCACCTTGCCGGTCTGCTGCAGCTTGCCCGCGAGCTGATGGGTGGTGGTGATGTTGCCGGCCATCACCTTGCGACCCATCTCGGAGGCCTTCTCCACGTCCATCACCCGCTCCAGGGTCTGGTTGGCGGCCTGGGCCACCTCCCGCACCGAGGCCTCCATCTGGGTCATGGCGGCGGCGACCGAGGCGGTCTCCTGGCGCTGTTTCTCCAGATCCGCCCGCACCGATTCGGTGGTGTGGCGGTTGTCGTGGGCGGCGCTGTTGAGCTGGTTCGAGGCCTGGGAGAGCTGCCTGAGCACGTCACCCATCTGGTGGATCAGCAGGTTGATCTGGCTGGCGAGCTGGCCGAACTCGTTCTGGCTCTTGAAGCCGACGCGCTGGGTCATGTCCCCCTGGGTCACCTCGGTCAGCACCCGCAGCAGCTCCTTGAGGGGCTGGCGAATGGCCTTGCCCAGGGTGAAGGCCACCAGGATGGCGACGAAGATGGCGATGGCGATGCTGACCCCCTGGGTGAGGGTGCTCTGGGTCTGCACCCGATCGGAGGCCTTGATGCTGGCGTTCATCAGTTGCTGGCTCTGGGCCGTGATCCCCTCCAGCTTGTTCTGGATGCCAAGGATGAGCTGGCTCGCCTGCTTGCTCTGCTCGCGCATGGCCTGCTGCTGTTTCATCAGGGCCAGGTACTGGGCCAGCACCCCTTCGTTGCCCGTGGTGTCGCGCACGAACCCGTGGACGTAGTGGCCCATGTTGTTGTCGAAATCCTTGAGCTCCCCCTGGAGATCCTTGATGGTGCTGTTGAAGCTCTCGATCTGCATCTTGTTGCGCTTGAGCGCCGCCTCTATGGGGGCGGGGATGCTCTGGTTCAGGGCATCCATGGTGGAGAGCTCGATGGCGGAGAGCTTGGTGGTCAGGGTCTCGGAGAGCATCTTGATGAAGCTGTCGTCGACGGTGACCATCATGTCGCCGAGGTTCTTCTTGAACTGGGGCAGGCTGACCTGGAACTGGCCCTTGGCCAGATTGACCTTGTGCAGCCGGGTGAGCAGGGCCTCGTGTTCGCCGGGCAGGGTCTGGGTCAGCTGCAGGTAGTCGTCGACCAGCTTGCCGAGGGCCTGCATGTCACCCTGCAGCTGGGGGTGGGCCGCCACCTGCTGCTTGAGGCTGGAGAGCATCTTGTCTACCTGGCCCTTGGCCTGCTGGAGTTCGGCCACTTCCTCGGGCAGGCGCTTGAGATCCTGCTCGGTCAGCACGTCGGTGAGCCACTTGTTGGCGCTCAGCAGGCTGATCTGGGTCTGGCTGCTGGCGAGCACCAGCGGCATGGACTCCTGGGTCACCTGATCAAGGGCGCCGCTGAGTTCGCTCTGGCCGCGAAAGGTCAGTACCGCGCTGGCCACCATGACGGCGACCAGGATGGCAAAGCCCAGATAGACTCTCTGTAAGATCGAGAGGTCTGACATTGTTTGTTTCATTATTGTCCCGCTGTCTGTGCAAAAGTCCCTTGCCTGAGTACCCCGTCCCTTTGATACCCTGCATGCCCCGAAGGGTGCGCTGCCGTGGCAGTAGGGACGACATCCTCACTATCGGTATTCTTCACAATAACTGAAGGGATTGGGACAACGGCTGTGTCAAATGTCGGCTTGTGTCACACTTGGCGGGCCGTGGCGGCATTTTTGGGAGTCGCTTGAGTTTTGTGTTAAATTTTCTTTTTCATATAAAGGAGTTACCCATGGCGCAAGAAACCATTTTCAGCAAAATCATCCGCAAGGAGATCCCCGCCGACATCCTTTATCAAGACGAGCTGGTGACCGCCTTTCGCGACATCCAGCCCAAGGCCAAGACCCACATCCTGATCGTGCCGAACGTGCTGATCCCCACGGTCAACGACGTGGAGCCGGATCACGAGCTGGCGCTGGGGCGGATGTTCACCGTGGCACGCAAGCTGGCGGCCGAGGCCGGCATCGCCGAGAACGGCTACCGCCTCATCATGAACTGCAACCGCCACGGCGGGCAGGAGGTCTACCACATCCACCTGCATCTGGTCGGTGGCCAGCCCCTAGGACCCCTGCTCAGCCTGTGATGCGTCCCGCCTCGCTGACCGGCCTGCTGTTGGCCGGTTCCCTGCTGGGGGGCTGCGCCTCCCAGTGGAAAGACATCTTCGTCTCCTATTCGGATCAGATGGTGCCCCTGCGCAACGCGCTGCTGCTGGGTCAGGCCGCCGAGGCCCTGCCCGAGGTACGCGAGTCGACCCCGGGAGACGATACCTATGTGCTGGACCAGCTGGAGAAGGGGCGCATCGCCTGGCTGGCGGGCCAGGATGGAGTCAGCAAGCAGGCCTTCGCCGCCGCCGACGGTCGCCTCGCCTGGGAAGACAATCAAGCCCAGTACCGCCTGAGCCATGGGCTGGCCCAGGCGGGCAGCCTGCTGACCAACGATCAGACCATGGCCTACCGGGCCCCGGACTACGAGCGCACCATGCTGCACCACTACCTGGCCCTGGGGTACCTGCAGCGGGGGGACGCCGAAGGCGCTCTGGTGGAGGTGCGTCGCGCCAACCAGGTGCAGGAGCAGGCGCTCAAGCGCCGGGCCGACGAGGTGCAAAAGGCCGGAGAGGAGGACGAGGCCGGTGGGGAGATGCGCCAGCAGATGTCGCGCGCCGCCCCCGAGCTGGATCGCCTGATAGGCAAGGTCAAGAACGGCTTCCAGAACGCCTACACCTTCTATTTTTCCGGCGTGCTCTACGAGGCGGCCGGGGATCTCAATGACGCCTGGGTGGACTATCGGCGCGGCTACCAGATAGCGCCGGACAACCGGAGCCTGCAGGATGCCTTGCTGCGCCTGGCTGTGCTTAGGGGCTCGCCCGATGAACTCAAGGAAATCGAGCAGCAGGTGGGCCGCAAGGCGCCGCCCCTTGCCAAGGGCGAGGGGCAGGTGGTGGTGCTGTTTGAAGATGGCCTCATCCCGGCGCGGCGCGAATTCTTCCTGCCGCTGCCCCTCTCCACCTCGGGCGGCGATTTTCGTACCTTTACGGTGGCTGTGCCCTATTACGACAACAGGGCGAGCGACACCGGGCCCCTGACCGTCACCCTCGGCCAGCGGGTCGAGCAGACCAGCGAGCTGGTGCGGCTCGAAGCCCTGGCCGCCAAGGATCTGCAGGAGCGGCTGCCGGGCATGCTGATCCGCCAGGCCCTGCGGCTGGTGACCAAGGAGCAGCTGCGGCGCAGCGCCGCCAAGGAGGGGGGCGATGTGGGCAACATCCTGGTGGGCATCTTCAACACCCTCTCGGAGCGGGCCGATACCCGCAGCTGGCTGACCCTGCCCGCCGAGGCATCGAGCTGGCAGGGGATGTTGCCGGCCGGGGAGGTGCAGCTCCAGCTGGGGGCGGGCGGCGCCATGCGTACCCTGCCGCTCACCGTGCACGGCGGGCGCACCACACTCGTCTGGGTGCAGCGCCTCGGCGCTGGCCTGAGCACCCGGGTGATGCCTCTATGAGTGCCCATTCGGGCGAGATCACACACTGACCGGTTCGGCCCCTCGGCCACCGGCAAGGAGAACAAGATGAAAGCACATGGCTTGGCCCTCGGGCTGGTACTGCTGCTGGCGGGCTGCGCCACCAATACCTCCGGCGTGGCGCTCTATGGCGCGCCCGGGGCGGCGGCGGTGGCGGAGCAGCATCAGGACGTCAACGTCACCCTGACCGAGCTGAGCCGCCGCCAGCAAAACGGCCTGCTGCAGGTCAACGTGGCGGCCGCCAGCACCCAGCGCGGCGACAACAAGCTGCAATACCTGTTCTATTGGTATGATGACGCCGGGCAGGAGGTGGCCAGCGATGGCCGCGGCTGGACCCCCATCAAGCTGCACGGCTACCAGACCCGCACCCTGTCCGCCCTGGCGCCGAGTCCGGCCGCCCGGGGCTACCGGATTTACGTACGCGAAGTGATTGAGGAATCGAACTGATGAGAATGAACCATGCCCTGCTGATATTGACCGGCGCCCTGCTGCTGGGCGGCTGCTCCAGCACCACAGTCAGCTATGGCGATCCCACCGAGACCGAGACGGTCACCGTGGATTACGGCTCAAGCGACCTGCAGGCCATCGCCGACAAGATGGCGGACTCCATGCTGGCCTCACCGGCGACCAGCGAAATCACCGCAGGGGGCCGCCCGGTGATGTTCATGGACTCCATCCGCAACAAGACCTCGGAGCACATCGACACCGAGGCCATCACGGACACTATCCGCACCAAGCTGCTGCGCGCCGGCAAGTTCCGCTTCGTCGACATGAGCAAGGTGAGCGCGGTCAAGCAGCAGCTCGAGTACCAGCAGAGCAGCGGCATGGTGGATCCCGCCTCCATGGTGCGGCTCGGCAAGCAGACCGGCGCCCGCTACATGGTCTATGGCAACCTCGCCAGCATCGTCAAGGACAACGGCAAGGTGAAGGACGTCTACTACCAGATGACCATGAACCTGATGGATCTGGAGAACGGCGAACTGCTGTGGGCCGATCAGAAAGAGATCCGCAAGCAGGCGAAGACCTCCACCTTTGGCTGGTGAGGACCCGCGCGGGCAGGGGGACCTGGCGGAGCTGGCGCTGCTCGCCAGCCTGCCGGCCCCCTGGCACCAGGGGCGCCTTGAGCCGCTGGCGAGCGGCCTGACCAACGGCAACTACCGGCTCAGCCTCCCCTCGGGAGAGTGCGCCTTCCTGCGCCGCGGCCACCCGGATCCGGTGCGCCTCGGCATCGATCGCGCCACCGAGTGGCGGCTCTATCAGGGGGCCGTGGGGCAGGGGCTGGCACTGCCCTGCCATCACGGCGATCCCGCCAGCGGCCTGATGCTGCTGGCGTGGTGCGACGAGCCGAACTGGGCTGAGCAGCCGCCCGCGCCCGAGGCGCAGCCCGCCCTGCTGGCCGGGGTGCTGGGGCGCCTGCACCGCTTGCCGGTGCCCAAGGTGGTGATGGCGGTGCGGGCCCACAGCGCCGGCTATCGCGCCCGTCTGGCCCGGGTGCCGGCCTGGCTGCCGGCACTGGAGCGGGCCCTGCTCGCGAGCCGGGAGCCGGACGATTGCTGGCTCCCTTGCCATCACGATCTCAATCCGGCTAACTTGTTGGGATCTCGGCCCTGGGTCATCGACTGGGAGTACGGCGCCGCCGGTCATCCCGGCTTCGAGCTCGCCAGCATTCAGCGCACCCATGGCTGGAGCGAAGAGCAGCGGCGTCAGTTGGAGAGCTGCTATCTTGAAGGCATGGGAACGCATAAGCTGCTCAATGCCAAGGGATTTCAGGCCGATGCCTTCCTGCCATGGGTCGATTACATCGGCCTGCTGTGGGCGCTGCTGATGGCCGAGCGGCAACCCGGGCCCGAGTATCAGGCCCTCATCGACACGAACCGCCAGCGCCTGGAATGAATCCGGCAACGGCATGACTGACGCTTGTTTTCAATGAATGGGAGGCATGCATGGTGACCACATTCTCATGGCGTCAACCTCGTAGCTGGAGCCTGCTGCTGCTCTGCCTGCTGCTGACGGGTTGCGCCACCCGGGTGATCTACTACTGGCTCGACTCGGCCATCGTCTGGCAACTGGACGACTACTTCTCCCTGAACCGCAGCCAGAAGACCCTGCTGGATCAGGAGGTGAAGGGGCTGATGGCCTGGCACCGGCAGCATGAGCTGCCCCTCTACGCCCGGGATCTCGATGCCCTGGCCAGGGCGGTGGCCAGCCCCATGACCCCGGCCCAGGTCACCCTGCACCTGGACAGAACCCAGGCGAGCCTGACCCGCACCCTGGAGAACGCCATTCCCCGCACGGTGCGCCTCGCCAAGACCCTGACCGACGACCAGGTGGCGCATTTCATGGCCGATCGGGTTAAGCGCCAGCAGGAGCGCCAGCACGATTTTGCCACCGAGTCGAAGGCCGAGATGATCAAGGGCTTTCGGGAGAAGATGAACGAGCGCCTGGTGTTCTGGATTGGCAAGGTGAAACCGGCCCAGGCGCCCCTCGTCAACCAGTGGGCCGAGTGGCAATACGAGATGATGGCCCCCTGGCTCGATTTCCAGGAGGCCTGGACCAAGGAGCTGGACCGGCTGATGAAGCAGCGCCAGAGTCCGAATTTCGGCCAGGAGCTGACCCGGCTGCTGCAGCAGGGGGACGGCCTGATGGACGGTCGCTTCACCGGCTATACGGACCAGTCACGCCAGCGCACCATCCAGTGGCTGAGCGATCTCAGCCAGTCCATGGATCTCTCCCAGCGGGCCCATCTCTATACCCTGCTCAAGGACTATGCCGAGGACTTCGAGGGCATGACCCGCAGCCGCTGAGGGCGAGGGACCAGAGCGCAAGGGCGGCGGGCCTTCGGGCCTGCCGCCCTTGTTCTTGTGGGGCAGGCTGTGGTAGCTTGCCCTTTCTATTGTGTGGGAATTAACTTTTTGAGCCTGACCGACAACGTGAAACTGGCGGCGATGACCCTGCTCATCACCCTCGCTCTGTTGTTCTCTACCCTCTCGGTGGAGGGGCTCAGGGTTCCCGCGTCCCAGCCCTCGGCCCAGCAGGCCCACTCGCTGGCGGAGGGGGCGGCGCCTGCCGACGCAAGCCCGGCGGCCCACGGTGTCAGCGGCAGTGACGACGGCATCGTCAAGTTCGTCGGTTCCCACCAGAATCACCTGCTGCGCCTCGAGCACTCCCTGAGTCGCGATCATCAGCCTGGCAGCGTAGTCTACGAGCTGGTGACGAGCTGGTCCCAGCAGGCCATCCTGCTGTTGTTGTGCGGCCTGCTGCTCTATGCCGCCCTGTCGTATCCCCGCACCAGTTTCCGCGACAGGTTTGCCACCCTTCATCAGCGGCGCTTGCAGCGCCGACATCTGCAGTATCGCTTCGCCCAGAGCTTCCTCGCCTGATCCCGATGGGGTCAGCTTGCCACCTGTTGCCTCATCTTCTCTCTGTTGCTGTTCACCTTCAGTGAACGGCTAGGCTGTCTTGTTTCATTTTTTGCACGGTGCGACGTCGCGTCGCCCCCTGCCATCGCCTGACAGAGGCCGATTTCATGAGAAAAAAGAGTCATACCGTCCTGAACCGCATGAGCCTGTGGCAGTACGCCCTGCTGCTGCTGATGCTGGTCACCTTCGCGTTCTATTCCCTGCCCACCTTCTTCGGTGAGCAGCCCTCCCTCGGCCTGCACGGTCAGTCGCGCCTGAGCGACGCGCAGCGCACCCTGCTGGCCGACAACCGCATCGAGCCGCTCAAGCAGGTCGCCCAGGGCAATCGGATGGAGCTGGTGTTCGCCAGCCAGGGGGAGCAGCAACTGGCCAAGCAGTTGCTGGAGCAGCAGGGGCTGGACAGCGCCGCCCTCACCCTGGAGTTCTACTCCAACGCCCCGACCTGGATCAGTCGGCTCGGCGCCGACCCCATCAAGCTCGGGCTGGACCTGCGCGGCGGCTCCCAGCTGCTGATCGGGGTGGACGTGGATTTCGTCATCGACAACCAGACCAAGAACCTGGTGGATACCCTGCGCACCCGCTTTCGCGAGGCAAACCTGCGCGGTGCCAGCGTGATGCGCACCGCCCAGGGGAGCGTGGCCGTCACCCTGCCCGACGTGGCGGGGCAGGAGGCCTGGCTCGCCATCATCAAGGAGAGCGCCGGTACCCGCCAGGATCAGTGGACCCTGACCCGCTCCGGCAACGCGCTGACCCTGGTGCTGAGCGAATCTGAACGCACCCTGCTGGTGAACAACGCCGTGACCCAGAACCTGTCGATCCTGAAAAAACGGATCAACGAGCTCGGCATCGTCGAGGCCTCGGTGGTGCGCCAGGGGCAGGACGGCATCCGCATCGAGCTGCCGGGGGTGCACAACCCCAGGCAGGCGAAAGAGGTGATCGGCGCCACCGCGTCCCTGGCCTTCTATGAAGCCAAGGCCGACAGCCGCTTCGTGATGGCGGATCGCAACGGCCAGTCGGTGGGACTGGCCCGCCAGCCGGTGCTGAGCGGCGAGCACATCGTCGATGCCCGCGCCAACATGGGGGAGATGGGGCAGCCCCAGGTCAACATAGTGCTCGACACCCTGGGGGGGAGCAAGATGAACCAGTTCAGCCGCCAGCACGTGGGCAAGCCCATGGCCACCGTCTTCACCGAGTACAAGACCAACGCCGAGGGCAAGCTGCGCGCCCGCAGCGAGGTGATCAACGTCGCCACCATCCAGACCGCCCTTGGCAACCAGTTCCGCATCACCGGGATTGGCAGCCTGCCAGAGGCCCAGGAACTCGCCATGCTGCTGCGGGCCGGCGCCCTCACCGCGCCACTGAAGATCCTGGAGGAGCGCAGCATTGGCCCGACTCTGGGTCTGCAGAACATCGAGGCGGGTTTCACCGCTCTGGCGTTCGGCATGGCGGGCATGATGCTGTTCATGATGGCCTGGTATCGCAAGTTCGGCTGGGTCGCCATCACGGCGCTGGTCGCCAACCTCCTGATGCAGGTGGGGATGCTGGCGGTGCTGCCGGGGGCCGTGCTGACCCTGCCGGGGATCGCCGGTCTGGTGCTCACCGTGGGCATGGCGGTGGATACCCATGTGCTCATCTTCGAGCGGATCAAGGACCGGCTGCGGGAGGGGGGAAGCCTTGCCAACGCCATCGACTTTGGCTACCGCTCGGCGTTTCGCACCATCTTCGATGCCAACATCACCACCCTGATCTGCGCCGTGGTGCTCTATGCCATCGGCTCCGGGCCGCTGCAGGGCTTCTCCATCACCCTGATCCTGGGGCTCATCTCCAGCATGGTGACCGGCATCTGGGGCACCCGCGCCATCATCAACCCCCTGTGGGGCAACAGCCGCGCCAAGCTGCTGAGGGTATGACCATGAACCGACTTCATCACCATGATGCCGCGCCCGTGAGTCTGCATGACCTGCGCACCGACCGCTTCCTGCCGGGAAGCCTGAACCACCTGACGTCGAGGGAAGAACAATGCTGAGAATGATCCTGGCCATGGGGCTGACCCGCTGGCGCTATATCGGGCTGTGGGCCTCCGTGCTGCTGACCCTGGCCTGCGTGGCCGTCCTTGCGACAAAAGGGCTCGCCCTCGGGCTCGATTTCACCGGCGGGATCCTGCTGGAGTTTCGCATCCAGACCCTGAAGGAGGCCCATGAGCTCAACGCCCTGATGACGGCGCCCCTAGCGGGGGTGGTGGAGCTGCACGGCGCCGGTGTGCCCGGCGAGTGGCTCATCAAGCTGCCCCCCCACGAGCTGCCCTGGGCGGCGGAGGATCTGGCGACCATGCTGGGGCAGCAACTCGCCCTGCCGGTGGAGCTCTTGCGCACCACCATCGTCGGGCCCCAGGTGGGCGCGGAGCTGTTCCAGCAGGGGATGCTGGCGGTGCTGGTGGCCTCGCTCGCCATCTCCGCCTACCTGGCGGTGCGCTTCGAGTGGCGCCAGGCCATCGGCATCCTGGTGTCGGTGCTGCACGACGGTCTGGTGGCCATCGGGCTGCTCGCGCTCTTTGACATCGAGTTCGACCTCAACGTCATCGCGGGCCTGATGGCGGTGATAGGCTACTCCCTCAACGACAGCATCGTCATTTCGGACCGGTTGCGGGACTTGCTGGGGTCGCGTACCCCCATGGGGATCCACGAGTGCTCGGACGTGGCCATCAAGGCCACTTTCAGCCGCACCATGATCACCTCGGGCACCACCCTCTTCACCGTGGGGGCCCTGCTCCTGTTCGGCGGCGACGCACTCTACGGCTTCTCCTTCACCCTGTTCGCCGGCATCCTGGTGGGGACACTCTCCTCCATCACGGTGGCCTCCACCGTGCAGGAGCTGCTGGGACTCTCCCCCCAGGCCTACCAGAAACAGGAAGAGGAGCTGGCAGAGGCGGCATGACCGCAGGCCAAGCCATGAGAAACGGGCCCTAAGGCCCGTTTTTTTATGCACGTCTGGCCGCGCGGCTCAGAAGCCGGAGCCCGGCTGGCGCAGAAATGCCACCTCCTCCGGGGTGCTCTCGCGCCCCAGGATGGCGTTGCGGTGGGGGAAGCGGCCAAAGTGCTGGATGATGACCTGATGGCGGCGGGCGAAGTCGGCGAACCCCTCGAAGGTCTCCCGGGCCGGGCCCTGTGCCTGCTCGGCGGCCAGCGCCTCGAACAGGGCCACGCTTCTGGCCTGCTGTTCCCGGGACTCCGCATGCTCGAGGGGCAGATAGAAGAAGACCCGGGCCAGCGGCGAGAGCCCCCTGTCCGCCCCGAACGACAGCCCCTTGAGGCACAGAGCCCGCGCCTTGTCGTCCTGGGCGAAGGCGGCGGGGGTGCCGCGATGGAGGTTTCGCGGCAACTGGTCGAGCAGCAGGATGAGCCCCAGGCGGCCCGCGGGGTGATCCGCCCAGTGGGCGAGCTCGCCCGCCGCGGCACTGGCCGCCAGCTCGCCGAAGCGTCGGGCCAGCAGGGCGTCGGTCTCGCTGCTCTTGCCCCACCAGAGGGGGGCCTGGCGCGCCGCACGGCGGGCGTCATCGGCATCGTCACCAAACCAGAAATCGATCAGAGGTTGCCAGGGTTGCATGGAAAACTCCTCGGGCCCGGGGCCTTGAAGTGAACATGGGGCAGGGGAACCCTGCCATGGGGGGCTGCCGACATGGTGGCTTCCCGTTACACTGTGCCATCTTTTCCCGAAATAGGGATCCCCCTTCGGCCGGAACCCTTGCCGGTCCTGCCGGGTGATATTGCCAGCGTGCCGGGCGACGTGGTGCTGATGACCAAGGTCGTGGCCAACAAGGGCGCGGTGTGCTTCGGGAAGCTCTCTTCCACTGACTTAAGGATTCTCTGATATGGCCGGAACCAGTTTGTTGGCCCTGCTCGACGATATTGCCAGCGTGCTCGATGACGTGGCGCTGATGACCAAGATGGCAGCGAAGAAGACCGCCGGGGTGCTGGGGGACGATCTCGCCCTCAACGCGGAGCAGGTCTCCGGGGTGCGGGCCGAGCGGGAGCTGCCCGTGGTGTGGGCGGTGGCCAAGGGATCGTTTCGCAACAAGCTCATCCTGGTGCCTGCCGCCATCGCCATCAGCGCCCTGGTGCCCTGGCTCATCACTCCGCTGCTGATGCTGGGGGGCGCTTACCTCTGTTTCGAGGGGGCCGAGAAGCTGGCGCACAAGTTCCTGCCCCATGAGGCCGGAGAGGAGTCCCAGGCCGTCCCCATCCCCGACGATCTGGCGGCCTTCGAGCAGCAGAAGATCAAGGGGGCCATCCGCACCGACTTCATCCTCTCCGCCGAGATCATCGTCATCGCCCTCGGCACCGTACAGGGGTCGAGCCTGGGGCTGCAGATCGCCGTGGTGGCGGGCATCGCCCTGCTGATGACCATAGGCGTCTACGGCCTGGTGGGGCTCATCGTCAAGCTGGACGACATCGGCCTGCACCTGCTGCAGGCCCCCGATGCCAGTGCCCTGCGCCGCGCCCTGGGGCGAGGTCTGCTGGTCACGGCGCCGCGCCTGATGCACCTGCTGGCCCTGGTCGGCACCATCGCCATGTTCATGGTCGGCGGCGGCATCCTGGTCCACGGCTGGCCCTTCGTCCACCACCTGATCGAGGGGGCCGCGGCGGCTGTCGCCTCCCTGCCCGGCATGGGGGCGGCCCTCGCCCTGGTGACGCCGACCCTGCTGAACGCCCTGGTGGGGGTGCTGGCTGGCCTGCTGCTGGTGCTGGCCATGACCCTGGTGAGCAAGCTCAAACCCGCCAAGTAAGGCGTTGTTGTGCGGGGCAGCCGACAGGGGCCGTCGCACCGCGCCTTCCTCGTGATTCCGGTTGCCTCGAATGGGGGCTAGGCAAGTGCCTGGCCCCCTTCGTACTATCCGGGCTGTCACCCGCCCGCAGAGGCGGGGCCCCGATATGGACGCAAACAGACAAGGACAACCATGAAACCACCCGTTTGGCAGGATGATCACATCTATGCCGCCCCCGACGATACGGCCATCGACGCCGCTTTCTCGCAGGCCGCCCGCGCCCTCACCGGGCTCGACGCCCTGCTGGCTGACCTGCCGGATCCCGCTCACCCCATCCCTGACCCCAACGCCCTGCGCCACCTGCTGCGGGCCATCCGACGCCAGGCCAATGGGGTGAAGACCCTGGCCTGGAACAGCCAGACCTATGGCTACAACCGCCTCAGCCGGGACGGTCGCGACGAGGCCGCCAGGGTGCTGCTTTCCCGGGGCCAGCAACTGCAGGCGACCCTGGCCCAGCGCTGCAAGCCGGTGGCCCTGTTCTGGGTGCGTGCCCCCGAGGCGCTGGTGCGCACCCTGCTGCAGGATCCCGAGCTGTTCGAGCTGGCCTACCACATCCATCACGACAGGGCGCAGCAGGATCAGTGGCTGTCGCTCGAGAGCGAGCAGCTCATCGAGGGGCTGGCGGTGGACGGCCTGCAGGGGTGGGGGGATCTCTACGACAACCTGGTGGGCCGGCTGATGCCGGTGGTGGAGGGGGTTCCCATGGGGCTGGCCCAGGCGGACAACCTGCTCGCCCACCCGGACAGGGCACGCCGCGCCGCCGCCTGGCACGCCATCCAGACCGCCTGGGCCGCGGAGCAGGAGACGGTGGCCGCCATCCTCAACGCCATCAACGGCTGGCGCAACGAGATCGTCCGTCAGCGCGGCAGGGGAGGCAGGCTGGATGCCCTGGCGGTCTCCTGCCATCAGGAGCACCTCACGGGCGCCACCCTGGAGACCCTGATGGCGGCGGCCGACGAGCACAAGGCGCTGGGGCGCCGCGCCCTGCGGGCCATGGCCTGTGCCCGGCAGATCACCGATTTTGCCCCCTGGGATCTCTATGCCCCGGCCCCGCTCGCCGTGCAAGGCAGGATGAGCTTCGAGCAGGCGCTGAATCTGGTGGTGGAGGCCTTTGCGGCCTTCGATCCCGAGATGGGGGCCTTCGCCCGCATGATGGCGGATCGGGGCTGGATAGATGCCGCCCCGAGCGACCACAGACGCAGTGGCGCCTACAGCACCGAGTATGCCGACCCGCCGGAGCCGCGTGTCTTCCTCACCTTCGAGGGGACCATGGACAACGTCATCACCCTGGCCCACGAGCTGGGCCACGCCTGGCACAGCTGGCTCTTGCGAGACCTGCCCCTGGAGCAGCGCGACTACCCCAGGACGCTGGCGGAGACCGCCTCCCTCTTTGCCGAGACCCTGGTGCGCGACGCCCTGCTGGCCGCCACCGACAAGGTGGAGCAGCGCCGGGCCATCGCCTGGCTGGACGGGGAGCGGGCTGCGAGCCTGCTGCTCGACATCCCCGCCCGGTTCACCTTCGAGCGGGTCCTGGTGGCGGCGCGGGAGCAGGGGTATGTGGGTGCGGGCCAGCTGCGGGAGATGATGAAATCGGCGCAGCAGCAGTGGTATGGTGACGCCCTCAGCCAGTATGACGAGCTGTTCTGGGCCAGCAAGGGCCATTTCTCCATCGCCGAGTCCGGGTTCTACAACTACCCCTATCTGTTTGGCTATCTCTTCAGCCTGGGGCTCTATGCCCAGCAGGCGCGGGCCGGGCGGGCGTTTGTCCCCGCCTATCGCGCCCTGCTGCAAGATACCGGCCGCATGAGCGCCGAGGCGCTGGTGGAGAAGCACCTGGGGGTCGACATCCGTGCGCCCGGGTTCTGGCAGGAGAGCCTGCGTTATGTGGAAGAGGCGGTGGAGCGCCTCGAGCGGCTGGTGTGAGGCCAGCCCGCGAAGTTCGTGGCCCTCGGGTCACCCCGGTTTCACGACGGGCCTGGCCCGTCCCTGACGATGAGCGTTCGATGCAACAACGAGTCTACCCACAGCAGTGGCAAAATGAGCATATCTACCCCTCCCTCGACAGCAGCGTGCTGGAGGCGGACATGAGCCTGGCCCGCGCCAGCCTGGCGGAGCTTGGCGGCTTTATCGAGGGGCTGGCGCAGGCGCAAACCAGCCTGCCGGCCCTGCAGGACTTCCTGCGGGAAGTGCGCCTGCGGGCCCGGCGCATTCGCGACATCGGCTGGAACATCGCCGTGCTGGCGGCCTGCAAGGGGAGCCAGGATGCCCGGGACGGGCTGGCCAAGCAGCAGGCCTCCCGCGCCCGCGCCCTCAACGCCGATCTGTTCAAGACGCTTGCCCCCATCGACGATCTGATGCTGGCGCTACCTGCGCCCGAGTTTGAGCAGCTGATGGCCGATCCCCTGCTGGGGGAGGAGGCGTACCGGCTGCGCCATGAGCGCCGATTGCAGGATCAGCGCCTGCCGGTGGAGGCGGAGCAACTGGTCATCGGCCTGGGCACCGACGGCCTGCACGCCTGGGGCAACCTCTACAACGATCTGGTGGGCAAGATCCGGTTGGTGATCGACGGCCGCGAGATGGGGCTGGCAGAGGCGAGCAACCTGCTCTCCAGCCCGGATCGGGCCCTGCGCAAAGAGGCCTTCGATGCCATCAGCGCCGGTTGGGAGGGGGAGCAGGAGACGGTGGCCGCCATCCTCAACGCCCTCAACGGCTGGCGCCTGGAGCTCTCGCGCCAGCGCGGCAAGGTTCGGACCCTCGATGCCCTGGATCTCTCCTGCCACCAGAGCCATATCGAGCGGGCGACCCTGGATACCCTGATGGAGGAGACCTGGCAGGCCCGCCACCTGGGCCAGCGGGCCCTGGGGTTGATGGCCGGGCGCCTCGGCCTCGAGGTGCTGGGGCCCGAGGATCTGTTTGCGCCGCCCCCCGCCGCCAGCCGCCGGGAGATCCCCTTCGAGGAGGCGATCGGGATCATCGCCGAGGCCTTCGCCCGCTTCGACCCCGAGATGGGTGACTTTGCCCGCATGATGGCCGAGCGCGGCTGGATCGATGCCGCCCCCACCCCGAACCGGCGCACCGGTGCCTATTGCACCAAGTTTGCCGAGCCGGTGGAGCCGCGGGTCTTCATCACCTATGCGGGCACCATGGACAACGTCATCACGCTGGCCCACGAGCTGGGGCACGCCTGGCACAACTGGCTCATCCGAGACTTGCCCATGAGCCAGCGCAGCTACCCCATGACGCTCGCCGAGACCGCCTCCATCTTCGCCGAGACCCTGGTGCGCAGCGCCCTGTTCGAGCAGGCGCAGAGCCCCGAGGAGCGCCTTGCCATCGCCTGGGCGGAGGCCGACGGCGCCGCCACCTTCCTGGTCAACATCCCGGCCCGCTTCGACTTCGAGCGCGCCCTGGTGGCCGAGCGCGAGTCGGGCTATGTCTCGCCGGCGCGGCTCAAGGCGCTGACCGACGAGGCCTGGGGACGCTGGTATGAAAAGAGCCTCAGCCGCTATCACCCTATGTTCTGGGCCGCCAAGGCGCACTTCTCCATCGCGGGCTTCGGCTTTTACAACTACCCCTATCTCTTTGGCTATCTGTTCAGCCTCGGGGTCTATCAGCAGTTGATGGGCCGCCAGGCGGCGGGGGAGGAGAACGTAGCCGGGGCCTATCGCGCCCTGCTGCGGGACACCGGCCGCATGAGCGCCGAGGCGCTGGTGGAGAAACACCTGGGGCAGGACATTCGCCAGAGCGCCTTCTGGCAGGGGAGCCTGGCCCTGGTGGCCGGCGCGGTGGAGCGCTTCGCCCAAAGCGGCGGCTGAGTCACGACAGACCCGGTTCCCGCCATGTTCCTTGCAGGGGCATGGCGGGGCAAAGGGTTCTGTCCCGCGGTTTTCCGGCCCGGGCGGGCGTGATCCAAAGCAAGAAAGTCAGATGTTTTGGTGGCGCAAGGCCCCGCCGCTGGGGTAGTTTCGATAGAACCGACACAGTTTTTGAGGTCTTGTCCATGATCATCTATCTGCATGGCTTCGATGCCACCAGCCCCGGCAATCATGAAAAAGTGCTGCAGTTGCAGTTTATCGATGATGATGTGCGCTTCGTGCACTACAGCACGGTTCACCCCCGCCACGACATGAGCCACCTGCTCAAGGAAGTGAAGAAACAGCTCGACATGAGCACGGACCCCAAGCCCCTCATCTGCGGCGTGGGGCTCGGCGGCTACTGGAGCGAGCGGATCGGGTTTCTGTGCGGCATCAAGCAGGTGATCTTCAACCCCAATCTGCACCCGGAAGAGAACATGCAGGGCAAGATCGACAGGCCGGAGGAGTACGAGGACATCGGCACCAAGTGTGTAACCGAATTTCGTAATAAAAATTCAGGAAACTGCCTGTGCATCCTTTCCGTTCAGGATGAAATCCGCGATAATCGGGACACTGAACGTGAATTGAAGAACTATTACGACATCGTATGGGATGAGCGCGAGACCCATAAGTTCAAGAACATCTCGCACCATCTGCAACGGATGAAGGCCTTCAAAGAAGCCTGAGCCATCACGTCAACCGATTTCGTTTTAGGGAGCCAATGGCTCCCTTTCGTTTTGAGGAACCAAGGAAAATCATCATGATGAATATTGTCGTTGTAGGCGGTGGCGCCGGCGGTCTCGAGCTTGCGACCAGCCTGGGTCGCAAGCTGGGCAAGAAGAACAAGGCCAAGGTCACCCTGGTGGATCGCAACCGCACCCACCTGTGGAAACCCCTGCTGCACGAAGTGGCCACCGGCTCCATGGACGCGGGCATCGACGCCCTGAGCTACCAGTCCCACGCCAAGAACCACGGCTTCGAATTCCAGCTCGGCAGCCTGACCGACATCAAGCGCGACGAGAAACGCATCGTGCTGGCCCCCATCCACGACGACAGTGGCGCCCTGGTGGTCAACGAGCGGGAAGTCCCTTACGACATCCTGGTGATGGCCATCGGCTCCGTCTCCAACGACTTCAACACCAAGGGCATCAAGGATCACTGCATCTTCCTGGACAGCCCCTCCCAGGCGCACCGCTTCTACAACAGCATGATGAACCGCTTCCTGCAGTTCGCCACCGAATACCAGCCCGGTGACAAGGTGAAGATCGCCATCGTCGGCGGCGGCGCCACCGGCGTCGAACTCTCCGCCGAGCTCTACAACGCGGTGGAGCAGCTCTATGCCTACGGCTTCAAGAATCTCACCACCGACAGCCTCAAGGTGACCCTGGTGGAAGCGGGCCCCCGCATCCTGCCGGCCCTGCCGGAGCGCATCAGCGGCTCCGCCCACCAGGAGCTGGTGAAACTGGGCGTGGACGTGCGCACCGCCACCATGATCACCGAAGCGACCGCCGAGGGTCTGCACACCAAGGATGGGGAGCTGATTGAAGCAGACCTCATGGTGTGGGCCGCGGGCATCAAGGCGCCGGACTTCATGAAGGAGATCGCGGGCCTCGAGACCAACCGCATCAACCAGCTGGTGGTGCACGAGACCCTGCAGACCACCCGCGACGAGAACATCTTCGTCATCGGCGACTGCGCCGCCTGCCCGCAACCGGACGGCAAGTTCGTGCCGCCGCGCGCCCAGTCCGCCCACCAGATGGCGACCCAGGCGTTCAAGAACATCCTGGCCAAGATGAACGGCGGCGAGATGAAGCCCTACCGCTACCACGATCACGGCTCCCTGGTCTCCTTGAGCCGCTTCTCCACCGTGGGCAGCCTGATGGGCAACCTGATGCGGGGCTCCATGATGGTGGAGGGCTACATCGCCCGCCTCGTCTACATCTCCCTGTACCGGATGCACCAGGTGGCCCTGCACGGCTACATCAAGACCGGCCTCATCATGCTGGTGGGCCGCATCAACCGGGTGCTGCGCCCGAGCATGAAGCTGCACTGAGCGGTATTGGTAGACACTCAGATCAGAAGGAGAGGCCAGGCCTCTCCTTTTTTATGGCCGAAGCGGTGCGGCAGATTCCGAAGTGGCGCGGCAGGGGGATGTCCCTTGGCGACGGTTTGGGGTAGTCTGAAACCCGTTTTCACCCCAAGGAGCGCAAGATGATCCTCTCAACCACCCCCACCCTGGAAGGCAAGAGCATTCGCGAGTACCGCGGCATCGTCGTGGGCGAAGCCATCCTCGGCGCCAACATCTTCAAGGATCTGTTCGCAGGCATCCGCGACATCATCGGCGGTCGCTCCGGCGCCTATGAAAAGGAGCTGGCCCGGGCCCGGGAGATCGCCTTCGAGGAGCTCAGGGAGCGTGCCGCCGCCCTGGGGGCCAACGCCGTGGTCGGCATCGACATCGACTACGAGGTGGTGGGCCAGAACGGCAGCATGCTGATGGTCAGCATCAGCGGCACCGCCGTGGTGGTGTGAGCCCGTTTTCACCCCTTGCCAGCCAGCGCCCCGAGCCGATCCTGAGATCGGCTTTTTTGCGGGCGCGACGCCCTGATGGTATGAGGCGATGGTCCCTTCTCCCCTTGCGGGAGAAGGGTTAGGGCAAGGCATCGGCCCGGAAGCTGGCGCGGATCTGCGGCACCAGGGGGGAGGGGTCGAAGCCCTTCTCCTCCCCGAGCACAGGGTGCAGCAGGGGCTTGTCCTCTATGGGGGTGAAGTCCCCCGCCAGCAGCGCTCGGGTGGCCTGACCCATCTGGTAGAGCTGGCGCACCGGGGCGAACTGGCGGGCGAGATCGAGCCCCTCATCGGCGCGGGTGAAGGCCATCATGGGGATCTGGTAGGGGGCATCCCGGGGCGGCTTGGCGCCGTGGATGCCCTTGCCCGCCGACATCAGGAAGGGTTGGTGATCCCCGAAGGCTACCACCAGGTAGCGCTTGCCGGAGCGATCGAGCGTCTTGAGCAGCCGCTCCAGGGAGGCCATGGCATCCACCACCCCGGTGTAGTAGGTGTTGAGCAACTGCCGCTCCGCCGGGCTCTGATCCGGGCAGGCCCGATCGATCTGCTGGGCCCGATAGCGATCCCCGTCGAAGGGGCCGTGCCCCTGCATGGTGACCGCGTAGGCGAAGAGGGGCCCGTCGTCCTGCGCCGTGCGTTTCAGCAGGTGATCGATGAGGGCATCGTCCGAGATATAGAGCCCCTTGTGCTCCAGGCTGGTGAAGCGGGTGTCGAACCAGCGCTCCTCGTAGCCGAGCGACGGGATCGCCTTGGCACGGCCCCAGAACTTCTCCACATAGGGGTGGGCGAACAGGGTCTGGTAGCCGCTCTGCTTCGCGCTCTGGGCCAGCCCGGGCACCTGGTTTGACAGGTAGTAGTAGGGCACCACCCCCTGCTTGAGCAGGCCCGCCGGCAGCCCGGTGTTCATCTCGAACTCCGCCAGCACCGTCATGCCCCCCGTGGTGGGGGAGTGGATGGTCTTGTGCCACTGCGCCACCCCGGCGGGCAGGTTCAGGGTGGGGGCGGGGGCGCAGATCTTGCCCTGCCAATCGAGCCAGAGCGACTCGTATTGCAGCACTATCACCAGATCGAAGCGCGGTGGCTGGCCCAGGACCGGCTGGCTGAGCTCGGGAGTGCGCTCGTTGATCTGCAGGGGGTAGCGAAAGACGTTGCCGCTTTGCAGCATCTCGTCCACCAGGTTGAACAGGTAGAGGCCGGGACCGGCACGGATGATGTCCCTGTGGTAGTTCACCACCCTGTCGACGTAGCGGATGTTGGCCCCGAGCAGCTTGTTGCCGGTCTGGGTGGCGAACACGCACAGGGCGAAGAAGGCGGCGGTGGCGGCGGCCGTGCGCAGGATCCAGCGGGACAGGGCGAAGCGCCAGCACAGGAACAAGAGCCCCAGCACGGCCAGCATCGGCAGCACCGGGTGTTGATCCAGCAGGATGTGGAGCAGGGCCAGCAGATTGCCGAGATCGTCCCCCCCCAGCGGCACCCCGTAGATGGCGATCTTCATGAAGTTCGCCAGCAGGCCTATGCCTGAGAGGGCGGTAAAGACCAGCCCCATGTAGAGGTTGAAGCCCGCCAGGGCGCACAGGCTCCAGCCCAGCACCATGCTGCCCCAGGCGAGATAGTAGTGTTCAGGCCGAAAACCGGACCAGAACAGAAACTCCCCCAGCTTGAACACCACGAAGCCGTGCAGCAGCACGAAGGTGAGGTTGCCGAGCAGCAGGCTGCCGAGGATCCGCGAGCGGTAGCTGCGGCGCAGCCGCGGCATCAACACCCTGAGCATGGCGGCGCTCATCAGCAGCACCAGCAGCAGGCTGGTCATCAGATAGGTCAGGTTGAAGCCGCGTTCCGGCAGGGTCTGCAGGATCTGGCTGTACTCCCCGCTCTGCGGCCGATCTTTCAGCAAGAGGCCGATGCGCAGCTGATAGCGGCTGTCCAGGGCATCATCCGGCGCCCGCAGCGCACTGTTGAGATCCAGGGTGCAGCGCTCCTGGCGGCACTTCTGGCGCTTCTCTGCCGCCTGGCTCAGCTGATCGATGCGAACACCCCTGTCGTTGAGCAGCTCCACCCGCACCTTGTCCCCCTCCTGCAGCGGTTTGAGCAACTGCCACTGGCTGCGTACCACCAGATAGAGGCCACGGCTGTCGCTCTTGTAGAGCAGGCTGTAGCGGGAGAGGGTGGCGATGGGCTGATCCGCGGGCCCCAGGATCAGCGGTTGCGCCCGTCCGAGCCAACCTACGGGGTTGAGCAGCGGCAGGGCCAGGGTCAGCAGCAGCAGGGCGGTCAGTCCCCCAAGCAGCCATCCGGCCAGGGGCCGGGACGGGGAGGGGTAGTGACCGGAGACGGGGGCATTCATAGGGGCTCATCCTTGGAGCGGGCACGGCAGCAACGCTGCATCTATTTTGACCAGATGGTGAGGGGCTTGTTCCTCGATGTCAATTCAATGGCAAGGGGATGAATATTTCGTGACGACCGTGACTTGCAAAATGTGATCCCGATCCGCCAGGGGGGCTCATTCTGTGATGAAAGCGTCATCATGGGGCTTTGCCGCTGGTCTGCCGCCGTACCGCTGTTTAGTCTCAGAGCAACGGTTGGAGGTACATGTATGAATCCCAAGGTTGCGGCGCGTCAGGCCAGGTTGCTCCAGATGCTGGAGAACAAAGAAGAGATCCGGATCGGGCGGGAGCGGGACTGTCCCTTGCCGCTGGCCCAGCTCATCAGGCTGACCGAGGATCACCCGGCGGTGATCAGGGCCTATGGCCACGGACTCACCGCCGAGGTGTTTCATCTCAAGGTGGAGGGGCATCACTGGTGCCTGAAACGGTGCCGGCAGGACTCCCTGGTGGCCAATGTGGACGGCAAGACTGCCTTTCTCACCGAGCTGGAGCGCCGCCGGGAGATAGAGTCCCTGCGGGAATTGCACCCCACCATCCTCTCCAACGTGGTCTGTACCAGCTTCGGCTCAGCCCGGGCCGGGGTGCTGGTCTCCCCCTGGCTGCGGGGCGAGCCGGTGCGCGAGCTCTGCAAGCGCAACCTGGCGCAGATGCTGGCGGTGGAGGCCGAGCTGGCACGCTGGGGCTGGTTTGACTGGGATCCGAGCCCGGGCAACCTGCTCGACGACGGCCAGCAGATCTCGGTGTTCGACTTTGGCTACATGTGGCCCTTCGATCCCCTGCACGAATTCAACTCCAACGGCCTCACCGATCCCGGCTTCCACGTGCCGGAGCGGCTCGAGACCCGCACCCTCTCCGGGCTCTGGCTGGATGTGGCCGACCCCCTGCCGCTGTTTCGCCACTGGCGCGAGCTCTGCCTCGCCTGGGCGAAGGGGGAGCTGCAATACCTGTCACGGGAGGGAGCGAGCGCTCCCGTGCTGGCCCGCATGCAGGGGCTGGTGGGGGAGTGGAGTGCGGCGCTGGCAAGCGACGAGGCGCTGGCGGCCAACTGGTGGCGCGACATGTACCGCAGCCACCGGCTCGACATCCAGGACGATCTCAGCGGCAAGAGCTGCGGCCCGCTCACCCTGCGCCGCCTCGACTGGCTGGAGCTGGCGGTGCGGGATCACTTCCCGGCGCTTGCCGAGAACCTGGAGCACGATGAGGCCGGGCTCGGTCAGGCCGGTCTGTTGCAGCGGCTGGGGGGGCTGCGCGAGCAGATCCGGGCCAACCTGCTGCCGCCCGCGCGATCCTAGGGCATACCTGCACGACAAGAGGGGCGCCGCGGCGCCCCTCTTTGTTGTCGGTCTCGTGGTGACTCCAGAGAGGGAGGATGGATGTCCCTCAAGCCCCTGCTCCCGCGAGGGATGCAGGGGGCCTGCCAGGTTTGTACAGGCCAGGAGAAGAGCGTTGCTCAGTCGAGCAGCTCCCGGTGCAGGCAGTTGACGATGTGGCCCGCCTCGTCCTCTTTCACCAGGAAGCAGAGATTGTGGGCGCTGGCGCCGTAGCAGATCATCCGGATGTTGTGCTCGCGGATGGCGTCGAACACCTGGCTGCCCACTCCGGCCGCCTCGCTCATGCGGTTGCCGATGAGGGCCACCAGGGCGAAGCCGGTCTCCACCTCCACCTTGCACAGCTGGCCGAGCTCCGCCAGCACCTTGTCATTGAGGATGGGTTCGCCGTTGCTCTGGCTGCCGGTGTGATCCAGGGTCAGCGACACGCTCACCTCGGAGGTGGTGATGAGATCCACCGAGATGCGGTGGCGGGCCAGGATGCCGAACACCTCGGCCAGGAAGCCGTAGGCGTGGAACATGTTGAGGCTGTGCAGGGTGACCAGCACCTGCTGGCGGCGCAGGGCCACGGCCCGGAACAGGGGATTGGTGCTGGTGCTGGCGCGGATCCAGGTGCCGCCGGCGGCCGGATCCCTGGCGGAGCCGACGAACACCGGGATGTCCTGGCGCAGGGCCGGTTGCAGGGTGGCCGGGTGCAGCACCTTGGCGCCGAAGGTGGCCATCTCCGCCGCCTCCACGAAGCTGATCTCGGGGATGGGGCGGGCCCGGGTGACCAGGCGCGGATCCGTGGTGTAGATGCCGGGGACGTCGGTCCAGATCTCTATGCTGCCTGCGTCCAGCGCCTCGGCGAGCAGGGCCGCGCTGTAGTCGGAGCCGCCGCGGCCGAGGGTGGTGGTACGGCCGTCGCCATCGGCACCGATGAAGCCCTGGGTGATGACGAGGTGGTCACCCAGCAGGGGGCCCAGCGTGGCTTGGCAGAGCGCGCGGGTCGCGGCGAGATCCACGGTGGCCTTGCCAAAGCGGCTGTCGGTGCGCAGCAGCTGGCGCGCATCCTGCCACTGGGCCTTGACGCCGCGCTGGTGCAGCAGCTCGGTGAACAGCCGGGTGGACATCAGCTCGCCGCAGGCGATGAGCCTGTCCGCAAGCTCGGCGTCGGTGTGCTGGCAGGCCTGGCGCGCCATGGTGCGGATGTCGCCGAGCTGGGCGTGAATGAGGGCGCTCACGTCGCTCGGGTTGCCGAGCGCGGTCAGGATAGCCTGCTGGATCCCGGTCAGCTTGTCGAGCAGGGCGTCCTGCCCGGCTTCGTCCAGTTCGCCCTGGGCCAGGCTCACCAGCAGGTTGGTGACGCCGGCGCTGGCGCTCAGCACCACCACCCGGGTCGCCGGATTGGCCAGCACCACGTCGGCGCAGTGGTTCATGGCCGCGGCATCGGCGACGCTGGTTCCGCCAAACTTGGCGACGTTGATGAGGTTCATTGCATACTCCTGTCTCAAGGTGAAAATCCGGTTTCATCGGGCAAAAGAGAGGAGGAGGCAAAAAATGGCAGGAAAACGTGAGGATCCCGGCCAGAAGCACTCCACCCGTGGTGCCCATCCCGCAAGGATCCTGCTGGATGCCTGTGGGATGCACACGACCGATGACAACCCGGGGGATTCAGCCCCCGCAGCCGACGTGGCGGTGTCCAGTCACTCGCCTCGTCTCGGCGCTGCTCCCCCTGACCCAAGTTCGCAGGACGCTGGTGTCCTCCCTTGGGCTGCCTGGGCAGCGCTCCTCTTCTGGTGCCACCCTGGGGTGGCGTGCATGTACAAATACCCTGCACTGGATTGCACTGTCAATCGAGTTTGTAAAAAAGTACACAATTGACGGCAACCAGACACAAGATCAACAAGTTACGAAATGGTTTTGGACAAAACCTTGGAGCGGCGCTGCCAGTTGTAGAGGCGCTGGCGCGCCACCGGCAGATCCTCCACCTCCAGGGGATCGAAGCCCCGCTCCCGGAACCAGTGGATGGAGCGGGTAGTGAGCACGAACAGGCGGCGGATGCCGAGCCGCTTGGCCCGCTCGGCCACCTTGGCGATCAGGGTGTCGCCCCGGTTGGAGTTGCGGTACTCCGGGTGAATGGCGACGCAGGCCATCTCGGCCATGGCTTCTTCCATGAAGCAGTAGAGGGCGGCGCAGCCGATGATGAGGCCGTCGCGCTCTATGATGGTGAACTTGTCTATCTCCATCTCCAGCTGCTCCCGGGAGCGGCGCACCAGTATGCCTTCCTCCTCCAGGGGGCGGATGAGATCCAGGATGCCGCCGATGTCCTCTATGGTGGCGGCCCGCGCCCGCTCGGCGCTTTCGCGCACTATCTGGGTGCCGAGGCCCTCGCGGCTGAACAGCTCCTGCAGCATGGCGCCGTCATCCTGATAGCTCACCAGGTGGGAGCGGGGCACGCCGCCCCGGCAGGAGGCGATGGCCGCGCGCAGGTAGCGGGCGGTGCCGGACATCTCTTCCCCCGCCTGCTCCAGCCCCGCCAGCAGCTCCTCGGCCTGCTCGGGGAAGAGCTCGGAGATGGCCTCTCCGTGTCTGTCCATGACCCCCTGGGTGCTGCTGAAGCAGATGAGCTTGTCCGCTTTCAGATCCACCGCCACCCGGCGGGCTACCTCTTCCGAGCTCAGGTTGAAGCTCTCGCCGGTGACCGAGCAGCCGATGGGGGAGATGAGCACCAGGCCGTGCTGATCCAGCTGGCGGGTGATCCCCTCCACATCGATGCGACGCACCCGGCCGCTGTGGCAGAAGTCGATGCCGTCATCCACACCCAGCGGCTGGGCGGTGACGAAGTTGCCGCTCACCACGCTGATGCGGGCCCCCTGCATGGGGGTGTTGGCGAGGCCCATGGAGAGCTGGGCGGTGATGTCGTATTGCAGACCGCCGCACACCTGCTTGATGATGGCGAAACTGGCGTCGTCGGTGACCCGGATCCGCTTGTGATACTGGGCCTGGATGCCGGCACGGGCCAGGGCCTCGTCATTTTGCGGACGCGAACCAAACACCAGTACCAGGCGGATCCCCAAGGTCTGCAGCAGGGCGATGTCGCTGACGATGTTGGCGAAATTGGGGTGACAAATGGCTTCCCCGCCGATCATCAGGACGAAGGTGGCCCCCCGGTGCACATTGACATAGGGGGTGGATTGCCGAAAGGCATGGACCAGGCTGGGTTCGCGTTCACGCACGTGTTTCATTCCATAAAAAAGCAGCAATTCGCCCAATATATGAAAATAAATTCACAAATCAAGACTAAATATCGACTTGATGTTTTTTTGTCGCCATTTTGACCAGTGTGGGTGGGGAGGGGAAGACGCAGGCGAGGGCGGGAGGGTCGCCCCGGGGGCCGCTCCCTGGTTGATCCGGGCTAATAACCTGATATCTTCGGTGTTCCTTTTCGTCAGCCGCATTGCGCGGGGTTTTATACAAGGACAGGGCATATGGAGCAGATTATTTCACCGGCAGAGGCGCTGCCGGGACGGCGGGAAGCGCTGGAGATTGGCCAGGTGCACGCAGTCAACGGCCACCCGACCCAGGGGCCCTGGCCCGAGGGGATGGAGCTTGCCTGGTTCGGCATGGGCTGTTTCTGGGGGGTGGAGCGTCTGTTCTGGCAGCAGCCCGGGGTCTATTCCACCGCCGCCGGGTATCAGGGGGGGCTGACCCCCAATCCCACCTACAAGGAGGTGTGCAGCGGCCTGACCGGCCACGCCGAGACGGTGCAGGTGGTGTTCGATCCCAAGGTCATCAGCTATGGGGATCTCGTCAAGCTGTTCTGGGAACACCATGATCCGGCCCAGGGGATGCGCCAGGGTGGCGACATCGGCACCCAGTATCGCTCCGTCATCTTCGTCGGGGACGACACCCAGGAGGCGATTGCCCAGCAGAGCCTGGCCGCCTACCAGCAGGCCATGACGGCGAGCGGTGACGGGCGCACCATCACCACCCGCATCCTGCCGCTTGCCCCCTTCTATTACGCCGAGGATTATCACCAGCAATATCTGGAGAAGAATCCCGAGGGGTATTGCGGCCTGGGGGGCATCGGCGTCTGCCTGCCTCCCAGCCTGAATCGCTGAGGCGTCATTGCATACCACGGGGGCCATCAGGCCCCCGTGTCATTGTGATGAAAAATAATTGAAAAAAATGCGTCAGGTGGGGAACTAAACTGAACCCTGGCTGACCAACAGGGTAGCGACCACGGATGGTTGCCAAGACCAGACACATTTTTTTGCCCCGAAATTCATTACTCTGACAAGCGCGATGAATTGACAATGCTAGCAAGCAGGGCTGCCCGATGAGGCGGCCCTTTTCATTGGGCGTCCCGCCTCACTCCTCGCCTCATTGCATCTCGTCCCCTTGCCGTCACGGCAGGGGCGGGGTCAGCCGATTGTGCTGTCGAACAGGTTCTTGATGAGGTCGATGAACTCGATGAGGAAGGCTTGCTGGGCTTCGCTGGGGGCGGACAACCAGACGGCGGAGAGCACCTCTTCCAGGTCGGCCACCACGGCATCGGCCTCCTGCATGATCATGAAGCGCACCTTGGGGTCGAGCTGGGGATTCTGCTCGCAGATGGCCATCAGGTTGTCGGCCACCCGGCTGCTCACCAGATCCTCTATGGTCTGGGTGCCGCTGCCCTGCTGCTGGCTCTCGAACAGACCCAGACTCTCTACCAGATACTCGATCAGCGCAATGTAACCGTCGCTCTCTACCACCATATGGTCGCCCTTTATTCAATGCCTTGGGGAAATGGTGGGTATTTTAGTGGCTGGCCCCCGCTTGGCAAGCGGCAGTAGAGGCGATGGCGGATAAAACGGACGCCGCCACGGTCCACCGTCTCCACTCCTGCCAGCTCGAAGCCGTGGCGCAGGAACAGGGCGAGGCTGAAGGCGCTCGCCTCCGTGGTCAGGAGACGCAGTCCCAGCCGGACGGCGTGCTCGAGCACCGCCTCCAGCAGCAGGGTGCCGATCCCCTGGCGCTGATGATCCGCGCTCACGTAGAGCAGGCTGAGGTGGCCGTCATCGCTCAGGGTGGCGAAGCCAAGGGGCGTCTCCCCCCGTTCGACGACCCAGCCGTGGTGCTCGCGCAACTGGCTGGCGAGGCCAGGGTGCTGGGCCCCCCTGGCCCATTGCTCCACCTGCTCCTGGCTGTAGTGCTCCGGGCCCAGGCGGCGCACCGACTGCTCGAACAGGGTCAGCAGCGCGGGGACATGGTGCTCGGCGAGGGGCACCATGCGAAACGGGCCAGCTCCTTGTGCCGGGAAGGAGGGGCTCATGGCGTGGGGTCGCCGGTCGGTGCCTGTGGCCGCTTGGCCTTGGGCAGCCCCGCTACCACCCGCTGGTAGGAGTGCGCTATCCAGCCTTGCCAGAGCTCGTCCGGCAGGCTCTCGCTCAGGGTCACCGTGTTCCAGTGCTGCTTGTTCATGTGCCAGCCCGGTTTCACCTCGGGGTGGATCTCCCGCAGCAGCAGGGCGAGCTCGGGCTCGCACTTGAGGTTGATGCGAAGGGGCTCGGCCTGCCAGTCCACCAAGGCGAACATCTTGCCGGCGATGCGATAGACCAGGATCTCCGGGCCGAAGGGGGTGTCCTCGGTGGCGCCGGGCTGGCTGAGCAAAAATTCACGCAATTGCACGAGTGTCATGGAGGACTCCGCTCTGGTCCGATCATGGAGGAAGCATATTCACCGGGGTGAGCCATCTGTTAATATGCGCGGCGAGTATACCCCCCATCACCCCGGGAGCCCATGAGATGTTGTACCACAAGACCTTTGAACTGGGTCCCGATCGGGATTGGGTGGTGTTCGTGCACGGAGCGGGCGGCAGCTCCTCCATCTGGTTCAAGCAGCTGCGCGCCTACCGGGAGCACTTCAACGTGCTGTTGCTGGACTTGCGCGGCCACGGCCAGTCGAACCAGCTGCAGCAGGTGGTGAAGGGCCATTACAGCTTCCGGGCGGTGACCGAGGACATCCTGCGTCTGCTGGATCACCTGCGCATCCCCCATGCCCACTTCGTCGGCATTTCGCTCGGTACCATTCTCATCCGCCACCTGGCGGAGCTCTGCCCCGAGCGGGTCAAGAGCATGGTGTTGGGCGGCGCCATCCTGCGCCTCGATATCCGCTCCCGGGTGCTGGTGCAGCTGGGTCGCCTCGGCCAGCACATCCTGCCCTACATGTGGCTCTACCGCCTGTTCGCCTTCATCATCATGCCGCGCCAGCACCATCAGGAGTCCCGCAACCTCTTCGTGCGCGAGGCCAGAAAGCTGTGCCAGAAAGAGTTCAAGCGCTGGTTCCGCCTCGCCACCGAGGTGAATCCCCTGATGCGTTATTTTCGCGAGCGGGCCCTGCCCATTCCCACCCTCTACGTGATGGGGGAGGAGGATCACATGTTCCTCGCCCCGGTGCGCGAGCAGGTGGCCCGGGACCCCTTCAGCCGGCTCGAGATCATCGAGAAGTGCGGCCACGTCTGCAACGTGGAGCAGCCGGAGCTCTTCAACCGCCAGTCCCTGGCGTTTCTCTCCCACCAGGCGGGGACACAGCCTGCCACCTGACTCCAGGCGTTGCCGCGAGCCTGCTCACACGAAGTAGTGGGCGATGTCGAGGTAGCGCTGGCGGATATGCTCGATAAGCAACCTTATCTTGCGCGGCGGCTGGCGGGTGAAGGGGTAGACGGCGTAGATCCCGAGCTTCTTGCCCACCCGGTCCGGAAACAAGTCCACCAGATCTCCGTTCATCAGGTCGTGATAGACCAGACAGCGCGGCACGTAGACGATGCCGCGCCCCCCCAGCGCCGCCTTGCGCAGGGCCCCGGCGTTGTCAGTGGAGAAGCTCCCCGACACCGACACCAGGTAGTTGCCATCTTCCCCCTTGAAGGCCCACTCCGAGGCCCCCGTGCTCTGGTAGGCGTAGCGCAGGCAGTTGTGGGTGAGCAAGTCTGACGGCTCGCGCGGCGCCCCGAAGCGACGCACGTAGGCGGGGGCAGCGCAGATCACCCACTGGGAGTCGAGGATGTGGCGGGCAATCAGGCTCGAATCATCCAGATAGCCGGTGCGAATGACCAGATCGAACCCCTCTTCCACCAGATTGACGAAGCGGTTGTCGAGCGACATCTCCACCGTGAGCCCGGGGTGCTGCTGGCAAAAATCGGCCACGGCGTCGGCGAGCAGCAGCTCCCCCGAGATGGTGGGCACCGACATCCGCACATGACCGCTCACCTTTTCACCGAATCCCGCCACCGCATCGAAGGCGTCCAGTGCGGCGGCCTTCACATTTTTGGCACCCTGATAGAGCTCCTTGCCCGCCTCGCTCAGGGTCAGCCGGCGGGTGGTGCGATAGAGCAGCTGCACCCCGAGTTCCTCTTCCAGGCGCCCAATCCGTTTGCTAACCACTGAATTTGTCAGGGAATTTTGTTCGGCCACCTTGCTGAAGGAGCCTGCCTCCACCACCTGGGCGAAGAGAATGAGGTCGTCGGTACTGGCCATATTTGTCGATTTTAGGAATGAATGTTGTTCATTATTTCCATATATCGCGAAAAAGGAACAGGGTAAGGTCACGTTCGCTTAACAAAACAACAACAAGGTGCGCCCGTCGCACGACCTCTGGACAAGGATGCAATGATGACAGACACCCTGTTGGCCCTGGTGGCCTTCTCGCCGATCGTGGTGGCCGCCGTGCTGCTGGTCGGCCTCAACTGGCCCGCCAAGCGCGCCATGCCCATCGCCTTTATCCTGACCGTATTCATCGCCCTCTGGGGCTGGCAGATGAGCCCGACCCGGGTGCTCGCCTCCAGCCTGCAGGGGCTCATCATCACGGTGACCGTGCTCTGGATAGTGTTCGGCGCCATCCTGATGCTCAACACCCTGAAACACACCGGTGCCATCGCCGCGATCCGCGGCGGTTTCACCAATATCTCGCCGGACCGGCGCATCCAGGCCATCATCATCGCCTGGTGCTTCGGTGCCTTTATCGAGGGAGCCTCAGGGTTTGGCACCCCGGCCGCCATCGCCGCCCCCCTGCTGGTGGCCATCGGCTTCCCGGCGCTCGCCGCCGTGCTGCTCGGCATGATGATCCAGTCCACCCCGGTGTCGTTTGGTGCGGTGGGTACCCCCATCCTGGTGGGCATCAACAAGGGGCTGGATAACCAGGCCATCGGCCACACCCTGAGCGCCGGCGGCAGCAGCTGGGACATCTACCTGCAGCAGGTGACCACCAACGTGGCCCTCATTCACGCCACCGTCGGCACCCTGATGCCGGTGCTCATGGTGATGATGTTGACCCGCTTCTTCGGCCGCAACCGCAGCTGTACCGAGGGGCTCTCCATCCTGCCCTTCGCGATTTTCGCCGGGCTCGCCTTCACCGTGCCCTATGCCCTCACCGGCATGCTGCTCGGCCCCGAGTTCCCGTCCCTTATCGGCGGCCTGGTGGGGCTGGCTCTGGTGGTGACGGCGGCGCGCCACGGTTTTCTGGTGCCGAAGAACACCTGGGATTTCGCCCCCGAGAAAGAGTGGCCCGCCGAGTGGCTGGGCTCCTTGAAGCTCGATCTCAAAGAGGCTGCCGGCCGCCCCATGTCGCTCATGCTGGCCTGGCTCCCCTATGTGGCGCTGGCCCTCTTGCTGGTGGCGAGCCGGGTGAGCCCGGAATTCAAGGCAAGCCTGTTGTCGGTGAGCCTCGCCTTCACGGATCTGCTGGGTGAGAAGGGGGTCAGCGCCTCCATTGAGCCGCTCTACCTGCCGGGGGGCCTGCTGGTGTTCTGCGCCCTGCTCGCCACCCTGATTCAAGCCCGAGCCCTGGCGCCCCTCGGCCGCGCCGTGAGCGAGTCGAGCCGCACCCTGATCGGCGCCGGTTTCGTGCTGATCTTCACCGTGCCCATGGTGCGCATCTTCATCAACTCCGGCGTCAACGGGGCGGATCTCGCCAGCATGCCGGTGACCACTGCGAATTTTGCCGCAGGGCTCGTCGGGGAGTTCTTCCCGGCCCTGAGCGCCACTATCGGCGCGCTGGGGGCCTTTATCGCCGGCTCCAACACGGTGTCGAACATGATGTTCAGCCAGTTCCAGTTCGAGGTGGCCCAGACCCTGGGGGTCTCCACCGCCGCCATGCTGGCGCTGCAGGCGGTCGGTGCCGCGGCCGGCAACATGATTGCCATCCACAACGTGGTGGCGGCGTCGGCCACCGTGGGCCTCTTGGGGCGCGAGGGGGCGACGCTGCGCAAGACGGCGCTGCCGACCCTCTACTACCTGCTGGCCACCGGCCTTATCGGGCTGGCGCTCATGTACAGCTTCCACGTCTCGGACGCACTGCTGCAGTTGAAGTAAAGGAGAGCAAGTGATGAAGGTAATGCGGGTCTATCCGGCCAAGCCGGCCGATGTCTATCTCTACGCCACCTGTCTGGTGGACCTGTTCGACCCGGTGGCGGGGCTCGATGCCATCGCCCTGATCGAGCGGGAAGGGATAAGGGTGCACTTTGTCGAGAAACAGACCTGCTGCGGGCAGCCGGCCTACACCTCGGGTCACGAGGAGGAGGCGCGCAAGGTGGCGCAAAGTCAGATGGCGCTCTTCCCCGAGCCCTGGCCGGTGGTGGTGCTGTCGGGCTCCTGCGGCGGCATGATGCACCATCACTACCGCCGCCTCTTCCCGGACAGCCCCGAGGTGGCGGCGTTTTGCGAGCGGGTGTTCGAGCTCACCGAGTTTCTGGCCCGGGTCTGCCGGGTGCGCTGGCGCGCCGTGGGGGAGGCGAACATCGTCATGCACACCTCCTGCTCGGCCCGGCGCGAGATGCAGGTGCACACCACGGCCCGCAGCCTGCTGGGGCAACTGGGCGGCGTCACCCTGCACGAACAGGCTTACGAGAGCGAGTGCTGCGGTTTTGGCGGCACCTTCTCGGTGCGCCACCCCCACATCAGCCAGGCCATGGTGGAGGACAAGACCCGCCACCTGCTGGCGACCGGCGCCGACACCCTGGTGAGCGCCGACTGGGGGTGCCTCTTGAACATCAAGGGATCCCTGGCCTATCAGGGCAAGACGCTCCCCGCCACCCATCTGGCCAGCTTCCTGCTCGCCCATAGCGAGCCGGTATCAGACAAACAAGGGGCTCAGGCCCTGCAAAAACAGGGGGCCCATCATGAGTGATCACGCCAAGTATTCGCCGCGCCGCTTCCACCCCCAGGCCGAGGCGGCCCTGGCCGACCCCGTGCTGCGCCAGAATTTTCGCGGCGCCATGGATTACCTGCGCGGCAAGCGGCGCGACGCCTTCGCCGACCCGCAGGAAGAAGCGGCGGTGCGCGATGCGGCCGAGCAAATTCGCCAGCGCTGCCTCTCGCGCTTGCCGGAGCTGCTGGAGCAGCTCGAAGCCAACTGCGAGCGCAACGGTATCAGGGTGCACTGGGCCCAGACGCCGGCCGAGGCCAACGCCATCATCCTCGACATCGCTCAGCAGCATGGGGTGAGCAGCATCGCCAAGGGCAAGTCCATGGTGAGCGAGGAGGTGGGCTTCAACCACGAGATGGCGCGCCACGGCATTCGCTGTCTTGAGAGCGACATGGGGGAGTTTATCGTCCAGCTCGACGGCGACACCCCGTCCCACATCATCATGCCCGCCATCCACAAGAACAAGCAGGAGGTGAGCGACACCTTCGCAAGCAACCTGGAAGGCTTTACCCCCACCACGGACGTGGACGCCCTGATCCAGACCGGGCGGCGGGCCCTGCGCGAAGAGTTTCGCCGCGCCGGCATGGGGCTCTCCGGCGTCAACTTCGCGGTGGCCGAGACTGGCAGCCTGTGCCTCGTCGAGAACGAGGGCAACGGGCGCATGTGCACCACTGTGCCGAAAGTGCACGTGGCCATCACCGGCATCGAGAAGGTGGTGGAGTTTTTCAGTGACGTACCGCCTCTTTACAGCGCCCTGACCCGCTCGGCCACCGGCCAGGCCATCACCACCTACTTCAACGTCATCAGCGGCCCGCGCCGGGCAGGGGAGCTGGACGGCCCGGACGAGGTGCACCTGGTGCTGCTCGACAACGGCCGCAGCCAGGCTTACCGGGATGAGGAGCTGCGCAAGACATTGCAGTGCATCCGCTGCGGCGCCTGCATGAACCACTGCCCGGTTTACACCCGCATCGGCGGCCACGCCTACGGCACCATCTACCCGGGCCCCATCGGCAAGATCATCTCCCCCCACCTGCTGGGGCTGGAAAGCACGAGCGATCTGGTGACCGCATCGAGCCTGTGCGGGGCCTGCGGCGAGGTGTGCCCGGTGCGTATCCCCATTCCCGACATGTTGCAGCGCCTGCGCCGGGAGGCCAAACACGACGCAGAGCCCGGTCACGAACCGCTGGCGGGGCAGGGGGCGGCCAGGAGCCGGCTCGAGACCCTGGCCATGCAGGGCTTTGCCTTTGCCGCCACTCATCCGCGCCTCTATCACGCCGCGACCGGTGTGGCCGGTCGCCTGCGGGGCTTGATGCCCAAACACTTGGGCCCCTGGACCCAGTGCCGCGAGGCCCCCAAACCCGCCCCCCAGAGCCTGCACGCCCTGCTGCGCCAGAAGAAGAAGGAGTCCTGAGATGTCGAGCAAAGAGGCTATCTTGAACCGCCTGCGCGGCGCCGCTACCCCCATTGCCCAGGCTCCGCACGCCTGGCAGCCCTGGCGCGGGGAAGATGACAACGCGCGGCGTGAGCGCTTTCTTGGCATGATCACCGCCAGCCACGCCGAGATCCTCACTGTCCAACAGGCAAACCTGGCCCGTGATCTGAGCGCCTGGCTGGATGAAGAAGGCGTGACGAGTCTGGCCTGTGGCCAGGGCGGCCGCTGGCAGGATGAGGTCACGGCCGCCTGCGCCGGGCGCTCTGTGTTGACCCCGGCGGGGGAGTTCGCCGGCTGGAAAGACGAGCTGTTTGACGTTTGTCAGGCGGGGATCACCCACTGCGCGGGGGCCATCGCCGATACCGGGACGCTGGTGTTGCTGCCGGACGGCGGCGAGCCGCGCACCTTATCCCTGGTGCCCCCCTGCCATATCGCCCTGCTGGCGGCCTCCACCATCGCCGACAACCTGGCGGGGCTGGTGGACGCCGGGCGCTGGCAGCAGGCCATGCCCACCAACCTGTTGCTGGTTTCCGGCCCCTCCAAGACCGCCGACATCCAGCAGACCCTGGCCTACGGTGCCCACGGCCCGAGTCGCCTCTTGGTGGTGCTGGTGGAGGATTGCTGATGCGCTGGAACCAGTTTGATGCCGCCGTGCTCGCGCGTATCCCGCCGGAGCGGCTGGTGAGCGACCCGGACTTGCGGCTCGCCCACGGCACGGACGCCAGCTTCTACCGGCTGGTGCCCGAGCGCATCGTGCGCCTCGACTCCCTCGATGAAGTGCGCTTCGTGCTCAGGGTGTGCCGCGAATTGCACCTGCCGTGCACCTTTCGCGCCGCCGGTACCAGCCTCTCGGGTCAGGCCCTGAGCGATTCGGTGCTTATCACTCTCACCGATAGCTGGCGCGGCCACCGCATTCTGGACGAGGGCAAGCGCATCGCCCTGCAACCCGGGGTGATCGGCGCCGATGCCAACCGCTATCTGGCGCCTCTGGGCCGCAAGATTGGGCCGGATCCCGCCTCCATCAACGCCTGCAAGCTGGGCGGCATCGCCGCCAACAACGCGAGCGGCATGTGCTGCGGCACCGCCCACAACAGCTATCACACCCTGCACGCCATGACCCTGCTGCTGGCCGATGGCACCGTGCTGGACAGCAGCGATCCCCACAGCCGCGCCGCCTTGGCGACCAGACGCCCGGAGCTGCTGGCCGGGCTCGCCGCCCTGCGCGCCGAAGTGCTGGCGAACGCCGAGCTTGCCGCCAAAATTCGCCACAAGTACCGGCTCAAGAACACCACCGGCTACGCCATCAATGCCCTGCTCGACCATCAAGACCCCATCGATATCCTCACCCACCTGATGATCGGCTCGGAGGGGACCCTCGGCTTTATCGCCGAGGTGGTGCTCGATACCGTGCCCGAATACCCCCACAAGGCCTCGGCCCTGCTGGTGTTTCGGGATGCGGAGCAGGCCTGTCTGGCCACCTCGCGCCTGAAAAGTGCGCCGGTGGCGGCGGTGGAGCTGATGGATGGGCGCTCCCTTCGCTCGGTCGCGGGCAAGCCCGGCCTGCCGGACTTTATCAAGACGCTGGACCTGGCTGCCTGCGCCCTGCTTGTCGAGGTGCATGGGGAATCGAAAGAGGAGCTGGTGACTCGCTGCGAGCAGGTGACGGCCATGGCGGCCGAGTTCGCCCAGGTCGCCTCTGTGCCTTTTACTACCGATAGCGCCGGGCTCTGGGCCATTCGCAAGGGGCTCTTCCCGGCGGTGGGGGCGGTGCGCACCACCGGCACCACCGTCATCATCGAGGATGTCGCCTTTCCCATCGAGCGTCTGGCCGAAGGGGTTGCGGGGCTGCAGCAACTGTTCGACGAGTTTGAGTATCACGAGGCCATCATCTTCGGCCACGCGCTGGAGGGGAACCTGCACTTCGTTTTTACCCAGGGGTTCGAGGATCCGGCGCAGGTGGCCCGCTACGGCGCCTTTATGGATGCGGTGGCCGAACTCGTCGCCGTGCGCTTTGGCGGGTCGCTCAAGGCCGAGCACGGCACCGGCCGCAACATGGCCCCCTATGTGGAGCTGGAATGGGGGCCGGAGGGGATGGCGCTGATGCGCCGCATCAAGGCGCTGCTCGACCCCGATGGCCTGCTCAATCCCGGCGTCATCATCAACGACGACCCCAAGGCCCATCTGGCCCACCTCAAGCCCATGCCGGCGAGCGATGCTATCGTCGATCCGTGCATCGAGTGCGGCTTTTGCGAGGCGGTCTGCCCCTCGCGCACCCTGTCGCTCTCGCCGCGCCAGCGCATCGTGCTTTACCGCGAACTGGCCCGCCGCAATCGTGCCGATGAGCCCTCCAACCAGCTGGCCCGGCTGTTTGACTATCAGGGCATCGACACCTGCGCCGCCACCGGGCTCTGCGCCGATCGCTGCCCGGTCGGCATCAATACCGGTGCGCTCATCAAGAAGCTGCGCACTGACAAATACCGGCGCTTCGTGCCCATCGCCCGCTGGAGCGCCGATCACTTCGCCGGCGTCACCCGCACGGCTCGCGGAGCCCTCGGCCTCAAAAGGATTGCCGGCAAGCTGTTGGGGGACAAAGCGCTGGCCGGATTGGTGAACGGGGTTCGCCATCTGAGCGGCCAGCGCACACCCGCCTGGCTGCCGACCCTGCCGGGCCCGAGCCGCTACCGGTGGTCGCAAGGGGAGGGGAGCAATGATGGATCCATCGAGCGCGCCGTGGTCTATCTGCCGTCGTGCGCCAGCCGGGTATTCGGCCAGCAGGAGGATGCCCCGTCACTGCCGGACGTGGTGTTATCCCTGCTCAAGAAGGCGGGTTGCCGGGTGATAGTGCCGGTGAGAGTTGAGGGGCTCTGCTGCGGCATGCCCTATGACAGCAAGGGGATGGTCGAGGTGGCTGCCGCCAAGCGCAGTGAGCTGGTGGCGGCGCTGTGGCAGGCAAGCGAGCAGGGGCGCTGGCCCGTGCTGCTCGATACCAGCCCCTGCGTGCAGCGACTGCTGTCGGGGGCGCTCGGCAAGGGGCTTCGGGTGTTCGAGCCCTCCGCCTTTGTGCTGGAACACCTGCTACCCCACCTTGAGCTGACCCCCATCGACGAGACCGTCATGCTCCATATCACCTGCAGCAGCCGGCGCATGGGGCTGGGGGAGACGATGCTGGCGGTGGCCCGCGCCTGCGCCCGTGAGGTGATAATCCCTGAGCATATCCAGTGCTGCGGCTTTGCCGGCGACAAGGGGCTGATGACCCCGGAGCTCAACGCCGCGGCGCTTGCCAGCCTGCCAGCCCAGGTGCCCAGCGATTGCCGTCAGGGTTTCAGCAACAGCCGCACCTGCGAAATGGGGCTCAGCCAGCACGCCGGCATTCCCTATCACAGCATCCTTTATCTGGTGGATCAGGCGGCGAGATAAAGAAAGCCCCGGCAGAACAAGTTCTGACGGGGCTTTCTTTGTTGGAAAAATAGGAGCAAGAGTCTGACGTCTATTTTTAACGCCTATGGCCGCTAGCTGCTTCACACCAAGTTCTCATTATGTAATGTTCAACTCAGCCAGGATGCAATAGACACTAACCCTACTGGAATAACGATCATCATTGCTAGAACACCAAGGCAGCCGCTACCCCGGCTTGATGATGAGTGGAAATTATTACTTGTGTTTTCTCGGTTATTCAACCATTCAGCATGGCAATTTGAGCAATAGAGTTTTATTGTGCCCGTATTCCAAGCACGAATGGTGCGATTGTCAAACGGAGCATTGCAGCGACAGCGAGAACAGGTAAAAAATTTGTTTGAAGGTTTTTTTGGACGACTAAATAGAGCCAGTGGTATTATTGCAAAAAATGCAATTGGAAGTGATGTTGTAAGGTCTTTTTCTTTAAAATAGTTAAAGCCAGCTAACGTTATCAAAACTATAGCCAGGATTAAAAAAACATAATCCAGAGGTGTTTTTCTGACTGGTTCAAGGATGATTTTTTTATCACTTGACCCTCCCTTAGGGAAGGTGCGAACAAGTCCCTGATATGAGATCATGTTTGTCATCTGGAGCCATGGAACAGGGTTCATCATGAGTCATCAACTTACCTTCGCCGACAGTGAATTCAGCAGTAAGCGCCGTCAGACCAGAAAAGAGATTTTCTTGTCCCGCATGGAGCAGATTCTGCCATGGCAAAACATGGTGGAAGTCATCGAGCCGTTTTACCCCAAGGCTGGTAATGGCCGGCGACCTTATCCGCTGGAAACCATGTTACGCATTCACTGCATGCAGCATTGGTACAACCTGAGCGATGGCGCGATGGAAGATGCTCTGTACGAAATCGCCTCCATGCGTCTGTTTGCCCGGTT
>NZ_JBFODA010000050.1:0-105373 GCF_040908055.1 Aeromonas sp. R7-4 | reverse complement strand
TGGTCACTTCATCAGACATTGATATCAAAAATTGTTTTTGATGCTCGATGCTGTGAGTGCCCACACAGATTGCTTGATTCAAATTGTTAAAGAGCATCACGCTTATCGCGTTGAGGTGGCGCATCTTACGCTCCTCACTTCGAAAGTCAAGCGGTTGTTTTCGCTTTTCTTTCGGCGCTGACTTCACGAGGAAGCTGGCTCATCAGGTTGGCGTGGTCCGCCGTGCTGGTAGGGGCGCATTATAGGGAGCCGCGCAGCGATGACAAGGGATTTTTGCAAAAATGCGTTAGTTTGCTGAAAAAGCAGGCTCAAGCCTCTAAAACAAGGGCTTCAGCCTGCTTTCACGCCGCTTTTTTGCTCAATTCTTCGCTTTGCGCCTGGATATAGTTGACCCAGCTGGTCGCTCGCTGCTGCCAGTTATCCTGTTGTTGCAGTTCACGGGCCAGTTCCAGCGCCTGGGCATACTGCTCTTTATTGAGGTGCGCCTGCACCAGCAGCGCCTTGGCCCTGTTGCCTTGCTCTCCCTTCACCGACTTGATGGCCGCGAGCTGGGTCATGGCCGCATCCGTTCTACCTTGTTGCAACAACAGTTCGGCGGCGCGCATGGCCGCCTTGGGGTGAGCATGTTCCCGGGCAAGCAGTTGCCAGCTGTCGACGGCCTTCGGCCACTCGCGCGCCCCTTCCCACAATTGGGCCAGCAGTTGGCGGTTCTCGGCGTTCGGCCTCATCTGCCCCTTGGCCATGGCAGACTCCAGCAGACGGGCACCGCGATAGGGCAGTCCCTGCCAGGCATAAAGACGGATCAGCTGGTTGCGGGCAGCGGCATCGTCCATCAGTTGACGGTCGATGGCGGTTTGCAGCAGTGCCAGCGCCTGATCGCCGCGCTTGGCGGAGAGGTTGAGCGACACAGCCTGCTGCCACCACTTGCTCTCTTTCGGCTCGTAGCTGATCAGCTCTTCGGCCTGATCGGCCGCCACACCGTAGCGCTGCAGTGCGGTAAGGGCGGAGAGACGAATGATAGCGGCCTGCTTCTGCCAGCTCTTCTTCAACAGTTGTTCACTCTGACTGGCCGCCTCACCATACTGCTTGTTGTGGTAATAGAGGCCGGCCAGACGCAGGCGCAAGGCATCGTCAGCCTGGATGGCCAAAGCCGCCTTGTAGCTGGCGATGGCGCCGGCCCAGTTGGATTGCTGGGCCTGGATGTCGCCGCGCAGCCGCAGCAGTTGCAACTGTTGTTGCTCGGGCCACTCCTTATAGGCCAGGGCCTGCTCCACGTAGCGACTCGCCTGCGCGGTCTGCTGCAAGTTGGCGGCCAGGGATGCCTGCAACTGCGCCAGCCAGGCACGCTCAGCCTCGCTATTTGGTTTGAGGCCGGATGCCTTACTCTGGGCCTGTTGCCACTGGCCGGACTGATAGAGCTTCATCACGGGCTCCAGCTGGCGGGAGAAATGAGGGCTCACCTCCATCGCCAGACAGGCTTGGCTGACCAGGGCCAGCACACAGATCCAGATCCGCAACATGGTTATGACTCCAGTTTGAATTTGAGCGTGATGACTTGCACCAGCTTGTCGGTGGCGCCCGGTCTCGGCTGGTAGCGCCATTTGTTAATCGCCTGAATGGCCGCCCGCTCGAACTGACGCTTCGGCTTGGCCTCGACCACCTCCACATCCTGCACCCGGCCGTCTGCATCGACGCTGAAGCGCAAGGTCACCGACCCTTCGATGCCGGCCTGCTGGGCTCGATAGGGATAGACCGGCTCGATCCGCTGCAGCGGCATCAACATGTCGCCGGCACCGATCCCGACACCCTGCTGCTGGCCGTGGAAGTTGCCGCTCGCGACCGGGGTAGGGCTGGTCGCAACGCCAGGGGCATAGACCTGCACCGCACTGAGGCTGGAGACCAGATCCAGGCTCGGCTGCACCGAGGGCAGCGGGGCCGCCGCAGGCATAGGCAGCGGTGTCGAGGCCAGCGCGGCAGGCGGCTCCGGCAAGGGTTCCGGCTCCTGGGGTACCGGGCGCTCGCGCACCAGCACTTCAGTCACCTCGTTCTGCATATTGATGACGATGGATTTCTGCTCGGCGCTCGCCTTCTCCCCTCTGGGCGGCTCCACCAGGGTGGCCATGAACAGCAGGATCCCCAGACTGAGGGCAATCCCCAGTCCCAGGCTCATCAGCTTGTATTTCATTTCGTGGCCACCGCCACGGCGATGTTGGCGATGCCTGCCGCCTTGGCTTCATCCATCACCCGTACCACCTTGCCGTGGGGCACCCGCTCGTCGGCCTGGATCACCAGACTGGCATCAGGCTGTTCCGCCAGCAGGCGGGCGACGCTGGCCTGCACCCGCTCCACGTCGATCTGCTTGCGGTCGAGGAAGATCTGCCCCTGAGCGCCGATCGCCAGCATGATGCTGGAGGACTTCTGCGCCTTGGCCTGACTGGCCTGGGGCCTGTGCACCTCGAGCCCGGCTTCGCGCACGAAGGAGGTGGTGACAATAAAGAAGATCAACATGATGAAGACGATATCCAGCATGGGGGTCATGTCGATCTGCACTTCATCGCGCTGGCGTTTGGATTGCCGTCTCATTGCATTACCTTCTCTTCTCGCAGGCCGTCCCGGGTCTTGGCCAGCGCGCGCTTGGCCTGGCTCTCGAGTCGGCTGAGTAACAACACGCCGGAGAGAGCGACCACCATGCCAGCCATGGTAGGGATGGTGGCGCGGGAGATCCCACCCGCCATGCTCTCCGGGTTAAAGCGGTTGGCCGCGGCCAACGCATCGAATACGCCTATCATGCCGGTCACTGTACCCAGCAACCCCAGCATGGGGCAGAGCACCACCAGGGTGCGGATGAAGATCAGATGACGGTTGAGCTCAAGCTCGGCCTCGGCCAGCCAGCGCCCGCGAATCGCGCGAGCGTGCCAGCTGTGGCGCTCGCTGCGGGCCTGCCAGCGGCCAAGCAGCTGACGCTGCAACGGTGCAAACCCCAGGTTGAGGTAGAGCAGCCGCTCGATCATCAGAATCCACATCAGCACCAGCAAGGCCAGAATGACCCAGAGCACCGGGCCGCCACGGCCCATGAAACTCTGCAGCTGTTGCCAGATGTCGAGCATCATGCCACCCGCTCCATCCCGTCACGGTTGCTCTCGGCCCGCTCGGCCAAAATGCCGGCCACCTGCTGCTCCAGTACGTTGGAGAGTTCGGTGAAGCGGGATTGCAGCAGGCTGTGGGCCAGGATAAGCGGAATGGCCGCCACCAGACCCTGTACCGTGGTGACCAGCGCCATGGAGATGCCGCCCGCCATGATCTTGGGATCGCCGGTGCCGAACTGGGTGATGGCCTGGAAGGTGCCGATCATCCCGGTCACGGTACCGAGCAGGCCCAGCATGGGGGCAATGGCCGCGATCACCTTGACCATACCGATACCGCGCTCCATGCGAGGGGTCTCCTGCAGGATCGCCTCGTCGAGACGCAGCTCGAGGGTCTCCATACTCAGCTCGGGATGCTTGTCAGCCACCGTCAGCACCCGACCGAGGGCGTTGTCGGCATGATATTCGCCGCTCTTGAGCTGGCGACGAACCCGACCCAGTTCGCGGGAGAGGCTCCACAGCCGAACCCCGGCGATCCCCAGGCCGATGGCGGCCAGCAGCACGATAATGGCGCCAACCTGGCCGCCCTGCTGGACTTGCTGCCAGAAGGTGGGGGCTTGTGCCAGCATATCCAGCAGGGTGCCGTGGGAGGGATCCAGCGGCAGCGCTTCCCCCTCCTGACCCTGATAGGCGGCCGCAGCGGAGAGCACGCTGCCGGGCAGACCCAGCACCGGGCTCAGGCCTTCGGCGGTTGGCTGCAGGAACCCCTGCTCGCCAAACAGCACGAAGCTGCCGATCCGGGTCAACGTCTGCTCGCTGGCAGCCCCCTGGGCATCCAGCACCTTGCCGTCGAACTGGGCAACCCGGCCCGATTCACGGATCTCCTGCAGCAGGGTGGCGGGCAGCAGGGCGAGGGCGGCGCGATCCGGCACCTGCTTCTCCTGCGCCATGGCCTTGAGCGGGGCGAGGCGCTCGGGGTACTGGCCCTCGACGGCGGATTCGCTCAGCAGCTTGACCGCATCGCTGGCCCCCTGACGGGTCACCGCGAAGATCTCGTTCATGTCGCCGGAGGCCTGCTCCCACTGAGCATTGAGCTCCACCAGCTGCTTCTCGTTGCCGGCAAACTCGGCCGCCAGCTGCTTGCTCAGGCGCTGGGCCGCAGCCAGTTTGGCACGGGCACTGTTCAGCTCCTTGGAGACAGACGCCAGATCCTGCTGGGCCTGCTGCTCACGAGCCTGCTCCTGCTGCCGCCAGGCTTCATCGGCAACGGCAGTGGTGATGCCTAGGGAGAGGGCAATGGCGAGGGGGAACCACTTCATGGTGACGCTCATGACTGGGCCTCCTGACCACGGCTGACGGAAAGGGGGACATTCAACAACTGGGGAACCTTCTTGTCGGCAGCCATCTCCAGCGCCTCGGCAATGGGAGAGAGCCACTGGCTGTCGAGGGGCTGCCACTGCTTGCTCTGCGCAGACCAGCGCCAGGCCAGGGAGCGGTCGGCGGTCATCGCCAGCAGGGAGACCCGGCCCACCGCCAGCACATCGACCCGGCGCGGTGCGCCATCCAGCGCCAGCTCGGCAGAGTAGCTATCCAACCGGCTGCCGTATTCGGCTTCGATTTGGTAGGCCTGCAGCAGCTGGCGGAACTTCTCCGCCTCGCTCACGTCGGCTCGGGCCAGGGTCGCTTTCAACTGTTCAACCCGCGCCAGGCGATCTTCCTTGCGCAGCGGCATGTCATTTTGTACCAGCTGCTCCAGATCGGCCTGCATCTGCAGCATCAGCGGGATCAGGCCCTGCCGCGTCTCCTGTACCGCCTCCAGCTGCTGGCTCAGCTTGCCAAGCTCATTCTGCTGATCGGCCACCAGAGACTGCATGTAGCGGTTGTAGGCTTCCAGATCGCGCAGTTGCAGCTGGGCATTTTGCAGCTCCAGCCGGGCGGCAACGGCTGCATCGGCGGCTTTTTCCACGCGCTGCTGGGAGGCTTTCCCGGCGGCGATGCTGTTTTTCAGTGCCGGTGCGACCAACTCGTCGGCGCCAGCAGCGAAGTGGACTGACAGTGGCAACAAGGCCAAACCCCAAAACTTATTCATGATATAAATCTTAACAATGATAACTATTCTCATTGTCTCAAAGAGTCGGGCCAGTGGCAATCAGATGATTTTCTTGGCCTGTGGCCGAAAAAACAGGATACTTTTTAGACAAGCACGGGAATTACTGGCGTTGTTAGTCACAACACCATTCTAAATAACTAAAAAATGTCTTTTCGATCAGGATGATGAGTGGTCGAAAAAGGAGAGTTACATGTTTAACGATGCGATCTGGGAACACATAGATCGGTTCACCAAGGCCAAGAAAACGAGCGATATCCAGCAGCAACTGGAGCGCTTCAGCCATCAGATGGGCTTTGATTACTTCCGGCTGCTGATCATTTTTCCCATCAGCATGCAAAAGTCCCATGTGGCCTTGTTCAACAACTGTCCCACCAGCTGGTTTGACGCCTATTCGGAGCGCCACTACCTGACCCAGGATCCGGTCGTCTTCCTGGGGCTGAAGCAGACCCAGCCCATCTTCTGGAACAAGCTCGATTGCGATTCTCCCTGGTTGCCCAGTGCCAGCCGGGAGGTGATGAATCTGGCCGCCGACTTCGGGGTGAGAAACGGCGTCTCCTTCCCGCTCCACACCCCGCAGGGGGAGCACGGCATCCTCTCCTTCATCAGCAAGGAGAAGTCCAATTCTGAACTGATGTTTGAAAACGCTCCCACACTGTCGTTTTGCGCCAGTTATATCTTCGGTGCGGCGCTGCAGTTGATAAAGCGCAGACCCGAGCTGATGAAGCACCTTACCGAGCTGTCGGACCGGGAGAAGGAGTGCCTGTTCTGGGCCAGCGAGGGCAAGACCTCCTGGGAGATCGCCACCATCCTCGGCATCAGCGAGCGTACCGTGAACTTCCACCTCAATCAGGTCACCAACAAGACTGACTCCAAGAACCGCAACCAGGCGATCGCCAAGAGCATCTCCAGCGGCATCATAGTGCCCTCTCTGGACGACGTGACCATCACCAACCTGCGGCTGTCATAACGGCCACTCGATCAGACAAACAAAAAGAGCCGCAATGCGGCTCTTCTTCATTTCCGGCGACGGCTTATTCCACGGTCACGGATTTTGCCAGGTTGCGCGGCTGATCCACGTCGGTGCCCTTGATGAGGGCGACATGGTAGGAAAGCAGTTGCAACGGCACGGTGTAGACGATGGGCGCGATCACCTCTTCCACGTGGTTAAGGCTCATCACCCGCATGGTCTCGTCGCTCTTGAAGCCGGCATCCGCATCGGCGAACACATAGAGGATACCGCCACGGGCGCGCACCTCTTCCACGTTGGACTTGAGCTTCTCCAGCAGGTCGTTGTTCGGCGCCACGACTATGATGGGCATCTCGGCATCGATCAGCGCCAGCGGGCCGTGCTTGAGCTCACCGGCGGCATAGGCCTCGGCGTGGATATAGGAGATCTCTTTGAGCTTGAGCGCCCCCTCCATGGCGATGGGGTACTGGCTGCCGCGACCGAGGAACAGGCTGTGGTGCTTGTCGGCAAACTCTTCGGCCAGGGTCTCGATCTGCTTGGCCAGCGCCAGGCCTTCCTTGATGCGCAGCGGCAGGGCCTGCAACGCCTTGACCAGCTCGGCCTCGGCGGCGGCACTCAGGTTGCCACGGCAGTGACCGACCGAGGCCACCAGCATCAGCAGACCGGCCAGTTGGGTGGTGAACGCCTTGGTGGAGGCGACGCCTATCTCGGCACCGGCCCGGGTCATGAAGGCCAGGTCGGATTCGCGCACCAGGGAGGAACCCGGCACGTTGCAGATGGCCAGGGAGCTCATGTAGCCGGACTCCTTGGCTAGGCGCAGAGCCGCCAGGGTGTCGGCAGTCTCGCCGCTCTGGGACAGGGTCACCAGCAGGCTGTTGGGGCGCACCACGGACTTGCGATAGCGGAACTCGGAGGCGATCTCCACGTCGCAGGAGACACCGGCGATCTCCTCGAACCAGTAGCGGGCCACCATGCCGGAGTTGTAGGAGGTGCCGCAGGCCACGATCTGCACGTGCTCGACCTTGTCGAAGATGGCGCGGGCGCCGTTGCCGAAGGACTCGACCACCACGTGATCCGAACCCAGACGACCTTCCAGGGTATTGGTGATGGCCTTGGGCTGCTCGTAGATCTCTTTCAGCATGTAGTGGCGGTATTCGCCCTTGTCACCGGCATCGTGGGAGAGCTCGGACTCCAGCTCCTCACGCACCACGGCCTCGCCCTGGGTATCGAAGACATGCACGTCGCGACGGGTCACCTCGGCCACGTCCCCCTCTTCCAGGAAGATGAAGCGACGGGTCACCGGCAGCAACGCCATCTGGTCGGAGGCGATGAAGTTCTCGCCGATGCCGCGGCCGATCACCAGGGGGGAGCCGGATCGGGCCACCACCAGGCGGCTGTCGTCGCGGCTGTCCATCACGACGGTGCCGTAGGCGCCGCGCAGCTGCTTCACCGCAATCTGCATGGCGGCCAGCAGGCTAGGGGCGCTCTTCAGCTCGTGATGCACCAGATGGGCGATCACCTCGGTGTCGGTGTCGGAGCTGAACACATAGCCCAGCGCCTTCAACTCTTCCCGCAGCTCTTCGTGGTTCTCGATGATGCCGTTGTGTACCACCACGATATGCTCGGAGACGTGGGGGTGGGCGTTGCGCTCGGACGGCTCGCCGTGGGTCGCCCAGCGGGTGTGGGCGATGCCGGTGCCGCCGTGCACGGACTGCTCTTCGAGCGCCTTGGCCAGCTCGGCCACCTTGCCCAGACGGCGAACCCGCTGCAGCGGTCTATCGGCGCTGAACACGGCCACCCCGGCGGAGTCATAACCGCGGTATTCCAGACGGCGCAGGCCCTCTACCAGGATTTCAGCCACATCACGTTGGGCGACGGCCCCGACGATGCCACACATAGACTTCTCCTTGAGACGTAAGACGTTAATTCGATTGAATAATGGACGGTTCTGTTCACAGGGCCACGGGGGCGCAAATCAGCTGGATCCCCCTGGCCCGGATCTGTTCTCTGGCCGCACTGGCCAGCCCCTCGTCGGTCACCAGGGTATGGATACCGGACCAGGGCAGTTCGAGGTTCGGGATCTTGCGGCCGATCTTCTCCGACTCCACCATGACGATGACCTCCCGCGACACCTCGGCCATGACCCGGGAGAGACCCACCAGCTCGTTGAAGGTGGTGGTGCCTCGCTCAGGGTCTATGCCGTCGGCGCCGATGAACAGCTGGTCGAAGTCATAGGAGCGCAGCACCTGCTCCGCCACCTGGCCCTGGAAGGATTCGGAGTGGGGATCCCAGGTGCCGCCGGTCATCAGCAGGGTGGGTTCGTTCTCCAGCTCCCGCAGGGCGCCAGCCACGTTGAGGGAGTTGGTCATGACGATAAGGCCGCGCTTGCTGCCCAGCATGGGGATCATGGCGCTGGTGGTGCTGCCGCTGTCGATGATGATGCGATTGTGATCGCGGATCCGCTCGGCGGCGGCGCGGGCAATGGCCAGCTTTCGTTTCGAAACCTGATCCGGGTTGCTGTCCACCACCATCTCGCTGGGCAGGGGAACGGCACCGCCGTAGCGACGCAGCAACAGGCCACCGGTCTCCAGCACCGCCAGATCCTTGCGGATGGTCACTTCCGAGGTGGAGAAGTGTTTGGCCAGGGCGTCGACACTGACTTCACCCTGTTCCTGTACCAGGCTCACTATGGTGTGGCGACGCTGTTGAGTGTTGCGTTTGGTCATCATTAAGTTTCGATTCGAAAGAATGGCGAAATATTAATGCCTTTTCGGGAAAAATCAAACGGCAAATAGGATCCGATTTGCTTCGATGCCAGAATGGGCAAGCCGATTTGCGACGAGGACGCCATGCAAAAACGACTCATCTGGCTGGTGGAAGACGAGACCAGCATTGCCGACACCCTGATCTACGCCCTGCAGACCGACGGTTTCGAGGTGGAGTGGTTCCCCCTCGGACAGCCGTTGCTGGCGCGACTGGAACAGACGCAACCCGACTTCCTCATTCTGGATGTGGGACTGCCGGACATCAGCGGTTTCGAGCTGTGCAAGCAGGTGCGGACCCTGACCGACACGCCCCTGATGTTTCTCACCGCCCGCAGCGAGGAGATAGACAGGCTGATCGGGCTGGAAATAGGGGCAGACGACTATGTGGCCAAGCCCTTCTCGCCCCGCGAGGTGTGCGCCAGGGTGCGGGTGATACTGCGCCGCAGCCAGCCCAGCGCTCCCCAACCGAGCCAGCTGCTGGTGCTGGATGAGGAGCGGGCCCGCATCTGCTTCCATGGCCAGCCGCTGGCGCTCACTCGCTACGAATACCTGCTGCTCAAGACCCTGATGCTGGCGCCGGGCCGGGTCTATTCTCGCCAGCAGCTGATGGAGCTGGTGTGGAGCGGGGCGGAGGAGAGCCTGGATCGCACCGTGGACACCCATATCAAGACCATTCGCGCCAAGCTGCGGGAGCGGGACCCTGACGCCAACCTGATCCTGACCCACCGCGGGCTGGGCTACAGCCTGGAGCTGGCATGAACTCAGGGTGGCCGGGCACCGGCAGGGGGATGAGATGAGAATCGGATTGCAACTGCTGTGCGGCCTGGTGCTGATCTTCGCCCTGGCCGCCTGGTTCGTGCTGGAGATCTTCGTCGAGGAGATCAAACCAGGGGTGCGCAGCGCCACCGAAGATACCCTGGTCGACATGGCCCAGATGCTGGCGCCGCTGGCACTGGACGACATGCAGGAAGGGAAGATGGCGGATGGCAGGCTGGCCAGCGCCTTCGCCCGCCTCAACCAGAGCCCCATCAACGCCCTGATCGACGGTCACCTCAAGCAGCAGGCGGAGTACCGCATCTATGTGGTCGACCGCTGGGGCAAGGTGGTCTACGACTCGGACGGGGTGGATCTCGGCAAGGACTACTCGCGCTGGAACGACGTCTATCTGACCCTGCGGGGCGAATATGGCGCCCGCAGCACCCGCAGCGATCCCGACGACCCCGCCAGCTCGGTGATGCACGTGGCCGCCCCGCTGCGGGAAGGGGAGGTGATCCTCGGCTCCCTCACCGTCGCCAAACCCAACCGCACCCTGCTGCCCATGATAGAGCGCAGCGAACACCAGCTGCTGCAGGGGGCGGCCCTGCTGCTGTTCATCTCGCTGCTCATCGGCGCCCTGCTGGTGTGGTGGCTCAACCGCGCCATCGGCAAGCTGGTGCACTACGCCGATGCGGTCAGCCAGGGTCAGCCCGCCAGCCTGCCGCGCCTCTACAGCCCGGAGCTGGATCGACTCGGCCGCTCCCTGGAAACCATGCGTCGCCAGTTGGACGGCAAGGCCTATATCGAAGCCTATGTCCACAGCCTGACCCACGAACTCAAGAGCCCGCTGGCCGCCATTCGCGGGGCAGGGGAAATACTGACTGAGGCCCCGCCGCTAGACGTCGCAAAGCGCTTTATCGGCAACATCAATCTGGAGACGGCCCGCATGCAGCAGCTGATCGAGCGGATGCTGCAACTGGCCAGACTGGAATCTGGGCAGGGGCTGGACAGGCAGGCCATCGAGCCGGCCAAGCTGGGCAGACGGGTGCTCGACGCCCGCCAGATAGTCGCAGCCCGTCGCCATGTGGCCCTGACGGCAGAGCTAGCCGACGCCCCCAGGCAGAAGTGGGATCCCCTGCTGGTGGAGCAGGCCCTCGGCAACCTGCTGGACAACGCCCTCGACTTCTCACCCGCCGGGGGTCAGATCCGGCTGAGCGGCGCCATGGAGCAGGGGGGCTACTGCTTCCGGGTGCGGGATCAGGGACCAGGCATTCCCGACTTTGCGCTGCCCAGGATTTTCGAGCGCTTCTATTCGCTGCCCAGACCCGACAAGGGCAAGAGCAGCGGCCTCGGGCTCAGCTTCGCCACTGAGGTGGCGCGCCAGCACGGCGGCCGGCTGACCCTTGCCAACCAGCCGGACGGCGGCGTGCTGGCAGAGCTCTGGCTGCCCGGCAACTGAGGGCTCTTCACACTGAGCACACAGAGCCTGGCTAAGCTGCGCCTCCTCGATGACGACCTTCCCCGTCGATGCGCATTCCCATGAATCAAGGAGAGAGTGATGCCCCGTATGCTGTTGTCCGGCCTGCTTGCCGCCGGCCTCTTCTGTGCCCTGCCCGCCAGCGCCGCCTCTGGTTGCATGCTGTTTGCCGATGCCACCGGCAAACCCCTCAGCACCCAGGGGGAGTGTGCCGCCCAGTTGACCCCGGCCTCCACCTTCAAGATCCCGCTAGCCCTGATGGGCTATGACAGCGGCTTCCTGGTGGATGAGCAACTGCCGGCCCTGCCATTCAAACCCGGTGACCCTGACTTCCTGCCGGAGTGGAAGCAGACCATCACCCCAAGCAGCTGGATGCAATTCTCGGTCATCTGGTACTCACAGCGCCTCACCGAGTGGCTGGGAGAGGCGCGCTTCCAGCACTATGTCGACCGCTTCGACTACGGCAACCGGGATCTCTCGGGCAACCCGGGCAAGCACGACGGTCTGACCCAGGCCTGGCTCAGCTCCAGCCTCGCCATCAGCCCCCAAGAGCAGGCCCGCTTCCTCGGCAAGATGGTGAGCGGCAAGCTGCCGGTCTCCGCCCAGACCCTGCGCCACACCGCCAACCTGATGCGTCAGCCCGACATCGACGGTTGGCAGATCCACGGCAAGACCGGCATGGGTTACCCCAAGCTGCTGGATGGCAGTCTGGACAGGGAGCAGCAGATCGGCTGGTTCGTCGGCTGGGCCAGCAAGCAGGACAAGAAGCTCATCTTCGTCCACACCGTCATCCAGAAGCCGGGCAAACAGTTTGCCTCCCTGAAGGCCAGGGACGAGATATTTGCCGCCCTGCCGGTCGAGCTGAAGAAGTTGTAATGCCAACAAGAACCGGCGCCTGGCGCCGGTTTTTTTACCCCCTTCACCACCCCTTCACACAGCCCCATCTTCCCTTCACCCGACCCCGGCACACTCCTCTTCAACCACAAGGAGATGAGTCATGGTCAAACAGATTTTCAACCACAAGATCTTTCTGCTGCTGTTGCTCAGCCTGCTGCTGATGGTGCCGGTGCAATCCATCATGGAGCTGAACCGGGAGCGCCAGGCTTATCGCTCAGAAGCCATCCAGCAAATAATGGCCAGCACCAGCGGGCACCAGCGCCTGATAGGTCCCATCGTAGTACAGCCGTACACAAGCGGGCACATCCTGAACGATGGTAAGGAATCCCGGCGAGAAGTGGAAACCCTCTATCGCTACCTCCTACCGGAACAGCTGGATGCTACTGTCGACATGGAAGTTACTCCGCGCAAACTGGGGATTTACCAAGCCCAACCATATCAGGCCAACGTCACTCTGACCGGTCAATTACCTTCGCTCCCTGATTGGCAGCCTCCGCGCAACAGCCTACCCGGCCAACCCTATCTCAGCCTGGTCGTCTCCGATGCCCGCGGCATCACCCAGATCCCGGCCATCACCCTCGCCAACGAACCACTGGCCGTCATCCCAGGAGCCCGCCTTGGCACCTTGTCCGGCGTGCATGTCCCGCTGACGACCAAACAACAGCAAGGAGGGCGTTTCGAGGTAAGGTTTTCCCTGCAGGGCATGGAGAAATTCTCCCTGATCCCGATAGGCCGTGACAGCAAACTGACCCTCTCTGGTAACTGGCCTCATCCCAATTTTCTCGGTGACTTCCTGCCGACCAGCCGCAAGGTACAAGAGAAAGGATTCAACGCTCACTGGCAGACCAGCTGGTTTGCCACTGATATGGAAAACCAGTTCCACGACTCAATCTTCGGGCCCTCAGAAAAGCTGCCTAGTTTCAGCGTCAGCCTGGTGCAACCGGTGGATCACTATCAGCTTAACGAGCGGGCCGCCAAGTATGCCCTGCTGTTCATCGGCCTCACCTTCCTCAGCTTCTTCATGTTCGAGCTGCTCAGGGGGCTGCGGGTGCACCCGATTCAGTACGCCCTGGTGGGCATGGGGCTGGCCATCTTCTATCTGGTGCTGCTGGCCCTGACCGAGCATCTGGGCTTTGCCTGGGCCTATCTGATTGCCGCCCTGGCCAGCGTGGCCCTCAACGGCTTCTACCTGAGCTATGTCTTGGGCGGCCCGAAACAGGGCATGGGATTCTCAGCCCTGCTCGGGCTGGTCTACGCCATCCTGTTCGGCTTGCTGCAGGCCGAGGAGACAGCCCTGCTGCTCGGCGCCCTGCTGCTGTTCGCCATACTGGCGCTTGTCATGGTGCTGACCCGCAAGCTGGACTGGTACCGGGTGATGAGCCGCCCGGACGACCAAATCCCCGCAGCTGAACAGGCAGACTGAAAACAAAACCGGCGCCCTCGGGCGCCGGTTTGCATTTCATTGATCGGGCATCACTTCTTCTTGACCGGGCGAGCCCAGTTCTGGATGTGACGCTGGGGCACCCGGGTGATCACCAGCTCGTTCTCCGCCACGTCCTTGGTGATGGTCGAACCCGCCCCCAGGGTCGCCCCCTTGCCGATGCGCACCGGCGCCACCAGCTGGGTATCGGAGCCGACAAAGACGTCGTCCTCGATGATGGTCTGGAACTTGTTCACCCCGTCGTAGTTGCAGGTGATGGTGCCGGCACCGATATTCACCTTGGCACCGATCTCCGCATCCCCCAGATAGGTGAGGTGACCGCACTTGGAGCCCACCCCGAGGCGCGCCTTCTTCATCTCGACGAAGTTGCCGACGTGGGCATCCTGCTCCAGCACGGCGCCCGGGCGCAGACGGGTGAAGGGACCGACCGAGCACTGATCCGCGATCTGTGCCCCTTCGATGACGGAGTAGGGTTTCACCTCGGTGTGGTCGCCGATCACGCAATCCTTCAGCACGGCTCCGGCCCCGATGCGCACATGGTTGCCGAGCTTGACCTTGCCTTCGATGATGACGTTGACGTCGATCACCACCTCTTCCCCGATCTCCAGGGTGCCCCGCAGATCGAAACGGGCGGGGTCGATCAGGGTGGCGCCGGCGATCATCAGCTTCTCGGCCTGCATCTGCTGGTAGCTGCGTTCGAGCTGGGCCAGCTGCACCCGGTTGTTGGCCCCTTCCACTTCCATGGCGCTGTCCGGGTGGACGGCGGCGATGGGGCAGCCATCTCCATGGGCCATGGCAATCACGTCAGTCAGATAGAACTCCCCCTGGGCATTCTTGTTGTCTAGGCGCGACAGCCAGCTGCGCAGCTGGCCGCCGTTCGCCACCAGCACGCCGGTGTTCACCTCGCGGATGGCGAGCTGCTCGGCGTTGGCATCCTTCTGCTCGACAATGCCGACCACCTGACCATGTTCCCGCACGATGCGGCCATAGCCGGTGGGGTTGTCCAGCACCACGGTCAGCAGCGCCATGCCGTCGTCGGCCTTGGCGGCCAGCAACCGTTGCAGGGTCTCGGGCTGGATCAGCGGAGTATCGCCGTAGAGCACCAGCACGTCGTCTTGGTCATGCCAGAACGGGATGGCTTGGGCGACGGCATGGCCGGTCCCCAGCTGCTGTGCCTGCAGTACCCAGTTCAGGTCGGATGCCTGGATCCGCTCCTTCAGCAGCTCGGCACCGTGGCCATAGACCAGATGCAGCTGTTCGGCGCCGATCTGGCGAGCGGTATCGATCACATGGGAGACCATGGGCTTGTTGGCCACGGGGTGCAGCACCTTGGGGAGAACAGAACGCATACGAGTACCTTTACCCGCAGCCAGGATCACGACATTGAGAGACATAGCTAGCCTTTGAAACAGGTGGAAATGCTGGGCGGAGTCTATCCAACGGGCAAAAAAAAAGCGACCCGAAGGTCGCTTTTTGCATCACCGTGATTAGCGGTAATTCTTTTTGACGATATCGATAACCCGCAGCTGGGCCATTGCTTTGGCCAGCTCGGCAGATGCCTGAGCGTAGTCGATATCACCATGGGAGCTGTTGATCCGCTCTTCGGCGCGACGCTTGGCTTCCTGGGCTTTCGCCTCATCCAGGTCGTCGGCGCGAATGGCGGTATCGGCCAGCACGGTCACGGCTTCGGGTTGTACTTCCAGCATGCCGCCGGAGATGTACAGCACCTCTTCGCTACCATTTTGCTTGATCAAGCGGACCAGGCCCGGCTTGATGGCAGTCAGCAACGGAGCATGACCGTGGCGGAGACCCAGCTCACCTTCGGAGCCTGATACCTGGGCAGATTGCACCCGACCGGAAAACAGTTTCCCTTCGGCGCTCACCACATCCAGGTGAAAGGAGATCATCTCAGCCATGGGCCCTCCTATCGAGGCTTACAGTTTCTTGGACTTCTCGACGACTTCGTCGATGCCGCCAACCATGTAGAACGCCTGCTCGGGCAGATCGTCGTACTCGCCCTTCAGGATGCCCTGGAAGCCACGGATGGTTTCCTTCAGCGGCACGTACTTGCCCGGAGAACCGGTAAATACTTCGGCCACGAAGAACGGCTGGGACAGGAAACGCTCGATCTTACGGGCACGGGCTACGGTCAGTTTGTCTTCTTCTGACAGTTCATCCATACCCAGGATGGCGATGATGTCCTTCAGCTCCTTGTAGCGCTGCAGCACGGTCTGAACGCCACGAGCGGTCTCGTAGTGCTCCTTGCCTACCACCAGCGGATCCAGCTGACGGGAGGTGGAGTCCAGCGGGTCAACGGCCGGGTAGATACCCAATGCCGCGATCTGACGGGACAGTACGACGGTCGCATCCAGGTGGGCGAAGGTGGTCGCCGGAGACGGGTCGGTCAAGTCATCCGCAGGGACGTAAACGGCCTGTACGGAGGTGATGGAACCGGTCTTGGTGGAGGTGATGCGCTCTTGCAGAACACCCATCTCCTCGGCCAGGGTCGGCTGGTAACCTACTGCGGAAGGCATACGGCCCAGCAGTGCGGATACTTCGGTACCGGCCAGGGTGTAACGGTAGATGTTGTCCACGAAGAACAGCACGTCACGACCTTCGTCACGGAACTTCTCGGCCATGGTCAGGCCGGTCAGCGCCACGCGCAGACGGTTTCCGGGCGGCTCGTTCATCTGACCGTAAACCAGAGATACCTTGTCCAGTACGTTGGACTCCATCATCTCGTGGTAGAAGTCGTTACCCTCACGGGTACGCTCACCTACACCGGCGAACACGGAGTAACCGCTGTGCTCGATCGCGATGTTACGGATCAGCTCCATCATGTTGACGGTCTTGCCTACACCGGCGCCGCCGAACAGACCAACCTTACCACCCTTGGCGAACGGACATACCAGGTCGATAACCTTGATGCCGGTCTCCAGCAGCTCGGTGCTGTTGGACTGATCTTCGTAGCTGGGGGCTTCACGGTGGATGGACCAACGCTCTTCTTCGCCGATCGGGCCCTTCTCGTCGATGGGATCGCCCAGTACGTTCATGATACGGCCCAGGGTCGAGGTACCGACCGGTACCTGGATGGCCTTGCCGCTGTTAACTACTTCCAACCCACGACGCAGACCGTCGGAGGAACCCATGGTGATGCAACGCACGACGCCGCCGCCGATCTGTTGCTGAACTTCCAGTACCAGACCCTGGCCTTGGCCTTCGCTGACAACCTTCAGTGCATCGTACACCTGGGGCACGGCATTCTGCGGGAACTCGATGTCCACCACAGCGCCGATGATTTGGACGATGAAACCGTTACTCATGTCAAATCCTCTAAACCTTTGATAACCCTTGCCTTACACCGCGGCAGCACCGGAAACGATCTCAGTGAGCTCCTGGGTAATACTGGCCTGACGGGCCTTGTTGTATACCAGTTGCAGATCGTTAATCAGGTTGCCGGCGTTGTCAGTCGCGGCTTGCATGGCAACCATTCGGGCTGCCTGTTCACTTGCCAAGTTTTCAACCACACCCTGGTAGACCTGGGACTCGACGTAGCGAATCAGCAGGGTATCCAGCAGTTGCTTGGGATCCGGCTCATAGAGGTAATCCCAGTGGTGTTTCTTGGCGAGCTTGCTGTCTTCAGTTACGGGCAAAGGCAGCAGTTGATCGACTTTTGGTTGCTGAACCATGGTGTTGACGAACTTGTTGTACACCAGATACAGCCTGTCAATCTCACCGTTGTCGTAAGCCTTCAGCATGACCTTGACTGAACCAATCAGGTCATTGACGCTCGGGTTGTCACCCAGTCCGGAGACATGGGCTTTCACCTTGGCGCCGTGCCGTTCAAAGAAGTTGGAGGCCTTGTTACCGATCAGTGCCAGGTCAACCTTGGCACCGTTCGCGCTCCATTGCTTCATATCGTTGAGGGCAGCCTTGAACAGGTTGATGTTCAAACCACCACACAGGCCACGGTCGGTGGAGACGACGATGTAACCCACTCGCTTCACCTCACGTTCCATGAGGTAGGGGTGCTTGTATTCCAAGTTCCCCTGGGCGATATGGCCGATCACCTTGCGCATGGTTTCAGCGTACGGACGGCTGGCAGACATGCGTTCCTGCGCACGGCGCATCTTGCTCGCTGCCACCATTTCCATAGCGCTGGTGATCTTCTGAGTGTTCTTCACACTCCCGATCTTGTTACGTATCTCTTTTGCGCCGGCCATCTCTTCTCTCCATCAGGTGGCAGCTTGCGCTGCCACACACGCTTACCAGGTCTGGGTTGCCTTGAAGTCATCCAGCAACGCAGTCAGCTTGCCAACGATCGCATCGTTGTAGTCAGCCTTGGCATTGATTTCAGCCATCAGCTCACCATGCTGGGTATTGGCGTAAGAGAGCAGAGCGGCTTCGAAGTCGACGATCTTGCTCAGTTCGACATCGGCGAGATAACCCTTCTCGGCGGCGAACAGCACCAGGGATTGCTGGGCCACGCTCATCGGAGAGTACTGCTTCTGCTTCATCAGCTCGGTCACTTTCTGACCGTGATCCAGCTGCTTGCGGGTCGCATCGTCCAGATCGGAGGAGAACTGGGCGAAGGCCGCCAGCTCGCGGTACTGGGCCAGCGCGGTACGGATACCACCGGACAGCTTCTTGACGATCTTGGTCTGAGCCGCACCACCCACACGGGATACGGAAATACCCGGGTCAACCGCCGGACGGATGCCGGAGTTGAACAGCTGGGAGGTCAGGAAGATCTGGCCGTCGGTGATGGAGATCACGTTGGTCGGAACGAACGCGGAGACGTCGCCGGCCTGGGTTTCGATGATCGGCAGGGCGGTCAGAGAACCGGTCTGGCCTTTCACGGCACCCTTGGTGAACTTCTCGACGTACTCGGCGTTCACGCGAGCGGCACGCTCGAGCAGACGGGAGTGCAGATAGAAGACGTCGCCCGGGTAGGCTTCGCGTCCTGGCGGACGGCGCAGCAGCAGGGAGATCTGGCGATAGGCAACGGCCTGCTTGGACAGGTCATCATAGATGATCAGTGCGTCTTCGCCGCGGTCACGGAAGTACTCACCCATGGAGCAACCGGCATAGGGAGCCAGGTACTGCAGGGCGGCGGCTTCGGAGGCAGAGGCGACGACGACGATGGTGTTGGCCAGGGCACCGTGCTCTTCCAGCTTGCGCACCACGTTGGCGATGGTGGAGGCCTTCTGGCCGATCGCAACGTAGACGCACTTAATGCCGGAGTCTTTCTGGTTGATGATGGTGTCGATGGCGATGGCGGTCTTACCTACCTGACGGTCACCGATGATCAGCTCACGCTGGCCACGACCGATGGGGATCATGGCATCGATGGCTTTCAGACCGGTCTGGACTGGCTGGTCAACAGACTTACGCTCGATAACGCCCGGGGCGATCACTTCGATCGGCGAGTAGCCGTCGTGTTCTACCGGACCCTTACCGTCGATCGGCTGACCCAGGGTGTTGACCACCCGGCCCAACAGACCACGACCGACCGGCACTTCCAGAATACGGCCGGTCCCCTTTACCTTCATCCCTTCCGCCAGGTTGGCATAGGGACCCATGACAACGGCACCAACGGAGTCACGCTCCAGGTTCAATGCCAGAGCGAAGCGGTTGCCCGGCAGCTCGATCATCTCACCCTGCATGGCATCGGCCAGACCGTGGATACGAATGATACCGTCACTCACAGAGACGATGGTACCCTCGTTACGCGCTTCGCTTTTGACATCAAACTGCGCAATGCGCTGCTTGATCAGCTCGGCGATTTCAGTGGAATTCAGTTGCATGCTCTAATACCCCAATCAAGATTGCAGCGCATCGGCCATGCGATCCAGCTTACCGCGGACCGTGCCGTCGATAACGAGATCACCGGCCTTGATGAGCACCCCGGCCATCAAGGACGCATCTGTGCTGCAATTCAGCTTCACTTTGCGCGCGAGACGTTGTTCCAGAGAAGCCTGAATATTGGCTTTCTGCTGGTCGGTCAGTTCGATCGCCGAAATCACGTCAGCCTGAACTTCTTTGTCCAGTTCAGCCTTGAGCGCGACGAATTCGGCAACGACCGCCGGCAGCACACCCAAGCGACCATTCTCGGCCATCACCCGGATCAGGTTCTGACCGTGCTCGTTGAGCTGCTCACCGCAGACACCGACAAACAGGTTTGCCAGTTCTTCGGCAGCCACGGAGCCGTTTACCAGGTTGTGGATGGTCTCGTTCTCTGCCACCTGAGCGGCGAAATCGAGCATCTCCAGCCATTGGTCAACCGCCTTGTGCTCAACGGCAAACTCGAAAGCAGCCTTGGCGTAGGGGCGAGCGATTGTAGTCAGTTCAGACATAGCCCCGTTCCCGTTACAGTTCTGCTACCAGTTTGTCGACGATGTCGCTGTTGGCAGCCTGGTCGATTTGGCGTGCCAGGATCTTCTCTGCACCCGCGATGGCAAGAGCAGCAACCTGCTTGCGCAGTTCTTCTTTGGCACGATGACGTTCAGCTTCGATCTCTGCACGGCCCTGAGCCAGGATTTTTTCCCGCTCTGCTTGAGCTCCGACAGCGGCCTCGTCAATGATCTGGGCTTTGCGTTTGTTGGCCTGATCGATGATTTCAGCAGCCTGAAGCTTGGCTTCTTTCAGCTGATCGGTGGCGTTGGCCTTGGCCAGCTCCAGATCTTTCTTGGCACGCTCTGCAGAAGAGAGGCCGTCAGCGATTTCTTTCTGACGGGCTTCGATGGCAGCCATCAGCGGCGGCCATACGTACTTCATGCAAAACACTACGAAGATGAAAAAAGCAACTGCTTGGCCGAGGAGGGTGGCGTTGATATTCACAGCCGATGTCCTCTTTAGTTAGTTAATGGGTTCTGCGTGAGTCGAGACGACTTAGGCAACCGCAAACATCACGTACAGACCCAGACCAACGGCGATCATCGGGATCGCATCCACCAGACCCATCACGATGAAGAACTGGGTACGCAGAACAGGGATCAGGTCAGGTTGGCGAGCCGCACCTTCCAGGAACTTGCCACCCAGGATACCGATACCGATGGAGGCGCCGATAGCCGCCAGACCCATCATCATTGCAGCAGCGATGTACAGCAGGTCCATGTTCAAGTTTTCCATGAGGATCTCCATTTATTTAGATGTAATTGATTGTATAAAAAGGATTATTTGAGTTGCATCAACCATGGTCTTCCTGCGCCATCGACAGATAGACGATGGTCAGAACCATGAAGATAAACGCCTGCAAAGTGATGATCAGGATGTGGAAGATTGCCCAAGGCACGGACAGGATCCACTGTGACCACCAGGGTAACAAACCCGCAATCAGGATGAAGATCAGTTCGCCAGCATACATGTTGCCGAACAGTCGCAGACCCAATGAAACAGGCTTGGAAATCAACGTGACGGTTTCAAGGATGAAGTTAACCGGGATGGCAGCAGGGTGGTTGAAAGGCTGAAGCGTCAGCTCCTTCACGAACCCGCTGATACCCTTGACCTTGATGCTGTAGTACAGGATCAAGAAGAACACGCCCAAAGCCATGGACATGGTGATGTTAACGTCAGCAGAGGGAACCACACGCAGATAGGGAACACCCATCAACTGTGCAGCGTGAGGGATAAAGTCAACGGGGATCAGGTCCATGAAGTTCATCAGGAAGATCCACACGAACACCGTCAGAGCCAAAGGCGCGATGACCTTGTTGCGACCATGAAAGATGTCTTTGACGTTACCATTCACAAACTCGACCAGCATCTCCACAAAGCACTGAAGCTTACCGGGCACACCGCTGGTGGCCTTGACGGCAACCTTGCGGAACAACCAGATAAACAGGGCGCCTAGCACGACGGAAAATATCATGGAATCGATATTCACCGTCCAGAACCCGGACCCTACTTGCAGATGGGTCAGGTGGTGGGAGATATATCCCTGAGGAGTCAGGACTTCTCCGGTTGCAGACATGAGTTTTCCTAATAGTGGTTGTTAAGCGTGAATGAAACTATCCACTGTACAACGAGGGCGAGGATATAAGTGGCGAAGAACGAGACGGTGTCGACCTCGATCCCGGCGCCAAACATCAGGGCGAAAAGTCCTGTTGTAGTAATGAGCTTAATCCCTGCCCCACCATAAAAGTCCCGCAAGACCAGGCCCACGCTCTCTTTCGTCACCTTGCGGCGCAGAACCCAGAGCGTGAACAGGGCCTGAGGAACCCAGTACATCCCCCCTCCGTAGAGAGAGGATTGTCCGGCAAAGACCCCCTTCTGATAAAACCAGACGGAGCCGATTGCCAGGATCAGGATGAGCTGACAAACGAGCATAGCCAAGGCCAGCGTCAAACCTTCCAAGGCTATTTTCTGCTTCACCAACCTACCCCTGAACATTACAGAACTGTAAAAAATCGGGATCCGAAGACCCCAGGTTCACAGCTCGAAAAGCCGGTCAAATTATACCCGTGGAGACGGCTATTGCAACATGGCAAAAATCCTTAATTTTTGCGGCTTTCCGCGCGAAATTAAGGTTATGTTCATAACGAAAGGAATGGATGTTTTATTACTACAAAAAGCGTAAAAATCACGATTCTGACAGGCCAAAATAGCCCAATACCCGGTCCAAATCCGCTAAGTTATCGTAACTAATTACTAACTTGCCGCTATCTTTTTTGCCCGGCTGAAGTTGCACCTGATTGCCAATTTTTTCTGAAATCTGGCGCTCGAGATAACCAAACTGGGGATCGCGGACATGCTCGATCCTGGTTTTTGCCGGTTCCAGCGCTTTTTGCACCAGCTTCTCGGTATCTCGCACTGTCAGCCCCTTCTGGGACACCAGTTTGGCCAGCTCGGACTGGGCCGGGCCGCTCAGGGCCAGCAGGGCACGGGCATGGCCCATGTCGAGATCGCCATGCTCCACGAAGCGCTTCACGTCCTCGTTGAGCTGGTTGAGGCGCAACAGGTTGGTCACCGTGGTGCGGGACTTGCCCACCGCATCGGCCACCTGCTGATGGGTCAGTTCGAACTCGGTCAGCAGGCGCTGCAGGGCGACCGCCTCCTCGATGGCGTTGAGATCCTCGCGCTGGATGTTCTCGATCAGCGCGATGGCGACAGCCGCCTCGTCAGGCACCTCCTTGACCAGGCAGGGTACCACCTCGAGCCGGGCCAGCTGGGAGGCACGCCAGCGCCGTTCACCGGCGATGATCTCGAATCGGTTCTCGCCGATGGAGCGTACCACTATGGGCTGAATCACACCTTGCGCACGGATGGAGTTGGCCAGATCCTCCAGCGCATCCTGTGACATGTCCTTGCGGGGCTGGTACTTGCCGGACTGCAGCCACTCCACCGGAAGCTTGCGCAGCTCGCCCTGATTGGCGGGGGCCATGGCTTGTTCGGTACGCTGGTCGCTCATCACCTGTTTCTGGCGGGCGGCCGTGCTGGTGCTGAGCAGGGCGTCCAGCCCCTTGCCCAACCCACGTTTCTTCGGCGTCATAGGCTCTCTCGATCTGCGGTGATCGGCTGGAATTCCTGCTCCTGGCGACGCAGGATCTCGCCAGCCAGGGCCAGATAGGCCTTGGCTCCCACCGATGATTTGTCATAGTGCATGGCCGGAGCGCCAAAGCTCGGCGCCTCCGCCAGTCTTACGTTGCGGGGGATGATGGTGCGGTAGACCTTGTCCCCGAAATGCTGTTTCAGCTGATCGGACACATCATTGGCCAGCCGGTTGCGGTGATCGAACATGGTGCGCAGCACCCCCTCGATCTTCAGCTCCGGATTGACCACGGCTGCCAGCTTGCTGATGGTGTCCACCAGGGCGGTGAGCCCTTCCAGCGCATAGTATTCGCACTGCATGGGTACCAGCACGGAGTCGGCGGCGGCCATGGCGTTGACGGTCAGCATGTTGAGAGAGGGCGGACAGTCGATGAAGACGTAGTCGTACTTGTCCCGGACCGAGGCCAAGGCGTTGCGCAGGCGGATCTCGCGGGCAAAGAACTCCATCAGGCGGATTTCTGCCGCGGTCACGTCGGCGTTGGCGGCGATCAGGTGATAGCCTCCCGAGGTCTCGGGGATGATCACCTCGCCGATGGGGGCATCTTCGATCAGCAGTTCATAGGCGGTGCGTTCGACATCGTACTTGTCGACACCGCTGCCCATGGTGGCATTGCCCTGCGGATCCAGATCGATCACCAGCACCTTGCGCCGGGTGGCGGCCATGGAGGCGGCCAGATTCACACAGGTGGTGGTTTTACCCACTCCACCCTTCTGGTTGGCTATGGCAATGACTTTTCCCACACTGTCCCCTAAATGAATGCGGCGGCCCTATTCGGGCTGGATGGCTTTAAACTCCAGCAGATGGCGCTCGCCTTCCAGTTCCGGCACCACCAGCTTGTGGGTGGCGACCAGACGAATGCTGGCAGGCAACTGTGCCAGTTCCTGCTCGGGGTACTGTCCCTTGAGCGCCAGGAAGCTGCCCTCGGGTGACGGCAGATGATGGCACCAGCTCAGCATGTCCTCCAGGGAGGCGAAGGCCCGGCTCAGTACACCATCAAACCCCGTCTCGGGTTGATACTCCTCCACCCGAGATTTGACAGGGGTCACATTGGTCAACCCCAGCTCCAGGATCACCTGGCGGATGAAGTTGATCCGCTTGCCCAGGCTGTCGAGCAGCACGAACTGCTTGTCCGGATTGATGATGGCCAGCGGCAGGCCGGGCAGGCCCGGGCCGGTGCCCACATCGATGAAACGCTTACCCTGCAGGTGAGGGCTCACCACCAGGCTGTCGAGGATATGCTTGACCAGCATGGCGTCCGGATCTCGCACCGAGGTGAGATTGTAAGCCTTGTTCCACTTGTGCAGCAACTCGACCAACTGCACCAACTGGGTCTTCTGGGTATCGGTGATAACAATGCCGGCCTGCATGAGCAGGCCGTTCAATCTTTCCAGCTTGTTTTCCAACGGGGAATTCCTCAGGCGGTTTTACGCAGCAGGCCGTGTTTCTTCAGGTGTACCAGCAGGATGGAGATGGCGGCCGGGGTGATGCCGGAGATGCGGGAAGCCTGACCTATGGTTTCTGGCTTGGCATCGTTCAGCTTGGCAATCACCTCGTTGGAGAGACCGTTCACGTCGCGGTAGTTCATGTCCAGCGGCAGCAGGGTGTTCTCGTTGCGCAGCTGCTTCTCCACCTCGTCGTGCTGACGCTCGATGTAACCGGCGTACTTGATCTGGATCTCCACCTGGTCGGCGGCGGCGGCGTCTGCCAGGGCAGGGCCCACACCCTCGATGGCCATCAAGGCATCGTAAGTCACTTCGGGGCGACGCAGCAGCTCTTCCAGGCTCTGCTCCCGGGTCAGCGGGGTGTTGACCAGGGCGTTGACGGCCTCCAGAGACGGATGCTGCGGGTGGATCCAGGTCGAGCGCATGCGCTGACGCTCCTGCTCCACCTGTTCCACCTTGGCATTGAACAGGCTCCAGCGATGATCGTCCACCAGACCCAGCTCGCGACCGATGGCAGTCAGGCGCAGATCGGCGTTGTCTTCCCGCAGCAGCAGACGGTATTCGGCGCGGCTGGTGAACATGCGGTAAGGCTCGCGGGTTCCCAGGGTGGAGAGGTCGTCCATCATCACGCCCATGTAGGCCTGATCCCGGCGTGGGTGCCAGGCATCCTTGCCCTGGGCGCGCAGACCGGCGTTCAGACCGGCCATCAGCCCCTGGGCGGCAGCCTCTTCATAGCCTGTGGTGCCGTTGATCTGACCGGCGAAGAACAGGTTCTCGATGCACTTGCTCTCCATGTTGGCCTTGAGATCCCGCGGATCGAAGAAGTCGTACTCGATGGCGTAGCCAGGGCGGGTGATGTGGGCGTTCTCGAAGCCACGGATCGAGCGGACGATCTGCACCTGCACGTCGAACGGCAAGCTGGTGGAGATCCCGTTCGGGTAGAGCTCGTGGGTGGTGAGGCCTTCCGGCTCGACGAAGATCTGGTGCGCCGTCTTGTCGGCAAAGCGGGTGATCTTGTCCTCGATCGACGGACAGTAGCGCGGACCAATGCCTTCGATCACCCCGGCGTACATGGGGCTGCGATCCAGGTTGTTGCGGATCACCTCGTGGGTCTGCTCGTTGGTATGGGTCACGTAGCAGGGCACCTGGCGCGGATGCTGGCTGGCGTTGCCGATGAAGGAGAAAACAGGGCGAGGATCGTCGCCATGCTGCTCCTGCATCACGGAAAAATCGACGGTGCGGGCATCGATGCGCGGCGGCGTGCCCGTCTTGAGACGATCGATGCGCAGCGGCATTTCACGCAGGCGCTGGGCCAGGGCGATCGAGGGTGGATCCCCGGCGCGACCACCCTTGAAGTTTTCCATCCCGATGTGGATCAGGCCGTTCAGGAAGGTGCCGACGGTCAGCACCACAGTCTTGCCACCGATGCGGATCCCGCTCTGGGTAACGACACCGGCCACCCGATCCCCATCCATGATGAGATCGTCGCAGGCCTGCTGGAAGATCTTCAGGTTCGGGTAGTTCTCCAGCGTCTGGCGCACCACCGCCTTGTAGAGCAGGCGATCCGCCTGGGCACGGGTAGCCCGTACGGCAGGCCCCTTGGAAGAGTTGAGCGTGCGGAACTGGATCCCGCCGAGATCGATGGCCTGGGCCATGACTCCACCGAGGGCATCCACTTCCTTGACCAGGTGTCCCTTGCCGATCCCGCCGATCGCCGGATTGCAGGACATATGCCCCAGCGTGTCTATGTTGTGGGTCAGCAACAGGGTGTTGAGGCCCATACGGGCAGCTGCTGTCGCTGCTTCTGTGCCTGCGTGACCGCCACCGACGACGATCACATCAAATTGTTCATGGTATTGCATTGGGGATCACCTTGATCTGCACGCCTGAAGATCGTTGTTTGCCTGGTCTGAAGGGCGGATCATTCTATCTGTTTAGCATCCGGAGGGGAACGTCTACTTCAGGATCAGTATGGATCAGGGATCCGCTAAATAGATCTTAAGGATCTTTAGATCGATCTTTTATTGGATCTCTTATTAGGATCCGACACTTCTGTTGATAAGCCATTTTTGATCATAAAGATCATTCGCTTAAAGCCGATCGCTGCTTGTGGAAAAGCTTGGATCCTGGAGGGGCGAACGGGGGGATAACCCTGGTTTTTATACACAGGAGCACGTCACATGGGATCTAATACATGAATAACTATAGGTTTTGCAGAGCTTTGCACCGTAGTTATGCACATTTATCCGGAGTGTTGTGGGTGACGAGCCGGAACAACTTCTCCGGATCCCCCTGTTAATAACCTGGTGGATAGGGATCTGGGGATAAAGGGGAAGATCGGGGGGGGTGAGACCGGATCTCCCGCCCCCTGATCAGGCGATCGAGGCCATCCAGTCGTGGATCCAGGCTTCGGCGGCGTCTTCCGGGATCTCGTGCTGGGTCACGTCTATCTCCAGACGATCCCCGATCCGGCTTGCTCCGCACTCGGCCAGCAGCCGATCCAGCGTCTTGCCGCCCTGGCAGAAGGTGTCATAGCTGCGATCCCCCAGGGCGATCACCCCATATTTCAAGGCGCTGAGATCCGGGCGCTGGTCCGCAAGATCCTTAGCGAAGGGTTGCAGATTGTCGGGCACGTCGCCGGCACCGTGGGTGGAGGTGATCACCAGCAGTATGGCCTCGGGCTCGGCCAGGATCTCGGCCAGGCTGGCCGGGTTGTGGATTTCGGCTTGGTGGCCCGCCTGTTCCAGCAGGCTGGCCACATGATCTGCGACATATTCGGAGGCCCCCAGCATGGAGCCGACGACGAGGTTGAGTTTGGCCATGGAATGATCCTGATGTCATCGAAAGAGTGAAGAGCAGGGATCTTACCGCCAAAGCATGTGGATAAATATGGATAAAGCTTGGGGATAAGGATCCTTCACTATTTTTATGGCAGAGGCCGCCCTCACCATCTTTTTCATCTTCCCCTGTGTTCCCTTCTTTTGACCACCCTCCTGAATGAGTCTTTCTGCCGGAAAAGTCGTCCGTTGATACAGCAGGTAACAATAGAGATGCAAATGATTAGCAATTATTGAATCGATTCGATCATGGCTCCTGTAGTAGCATTGTGCCGCTTTATTCGCCTAAGGAGTCGGGCAGACCGGCCGCATTGGGCACCCATAATAAGAAACCAAAATATAACTCATTGATATTTGAGACACTTATATGATTGCGCAAAGAAATACCCAGAATGCAGTGATGCGAAAGAAGGGGGCCCAACTGTTGCCGCTCTCCTGCCTGCTGGCGAGCCTGCCGGTGCTGGCTGCCGAACCGGCGGACAAAGAGCTGCCCAAGGCGGCTGAAACCATGGTGGTCACCGGCACCGCCATGAAGGTCGAAGTGCCCATGGCCGAGACCCCGCGCGCCGTCTCCGTGGTCAATCGCGAGGAGCTGGATCAGCACGCCGTGCAGCAGCTCGACGAGTCCGTTCGCTATCGCTCCGGTGTGCTCACCGGCCTCTATGGCTCGGACAACAACACCGACTGGTTCAAGGTGCGTGGCTTCGATGCCGCCCAATACCTCGATGGCAACCGCCTGTTCGGCACCGGCTACTATGTCTGGACCCCGGAGCCTTTCGGTCTGGAAAGCGTGGAACTGCTGAAAGGCCCGGCCTCCATCCTCTACGGCGAGGCGCCTCCCGGCGGTGTGATCAACGCCATCAGCAAGCGTCCCACCGCGACCCCGCAAGGGTTGGTCAATCTGCAACTGGGCAACCGGGATCTGCGTCAGGTCGGGGTCGACTTCTCCGACGATCTGACCGACGACAGCCGCTATCGCATGGTTGCGCTCTATAAGGAGCGCGACGGCGTGCTCGATGGCACCTACAACGAGCGCGCCTACCTGGCGCCGAGCGTGACCCTGGACATCTCGGATCGCACCAGCCTCACCCTGCTGGCCAGCTTCCTGCACGACGAAGGGGTGCCCACCAACGGTTTCTTCCCCGTCTATGGCACCCTGAACACCTCGGGCGGCCAGATCGATCCCGGCACCAACCTGAGTCAGCCGGATTACGATCGCAACCGCAACACCCAGATCTCCACCGGTTACGAGCTGGCCCACCAGTTCAACCAGACCTGGGAGTTCAAACAGAACGTCCGCTTCAACTACAACGATCTGCTGCTGCGCCAGACCTATATCTTCCCGACTTACGAAGGCACCACCGCCTACCGTGGTCTGGTCTACCGTGACGGCGACACCAAGAGCGCCACCATGGACAACCAGATGGTGGGTTACTGGAACACGGATCGCACCGAGCAGACTCTGCTGCTGGGGATCGATCTGCAGCGTCACGTGAACGAAGGGGTCGAGGCCGACAACTACGGCATGGGAGCCATCGATACCATGAACCCGGATTACAGCGGCTTCCCCGGTTTCGACGAGTCCACCGCCACCTATCAGAAGAACACCAAGGGTCAGAGCGGCCTCTACGCCCAGCACCAGATCCGCTGGGACGATCGCTGGTTGCTGACCGCCGGCGGCCGCTTCGACTATGTGGAGACCCACAACATCAGCGAAGCCACCAGCAAGAACGAGAAACAGTACGATGACAACCTCTCGCTCTCCGGCAGCCTGATGTACCTGGCCGACAACGGCCTCTCCCCGTACTTTGCCTATGCCGAGTCGTTCGAGGTGTTGCCGGGCATAGACCCGAACACCAAGAACTCCTACAAGCCGCTGGAAGGCAAGCTGTATGAGACAGGCATCAAGTACGCACCCAGCTTCCTCGATGGTTACATCAACCTGGCGCTGTTCGATCTGGAGCAGACCAACTCGCTCGTCTCTACCGGCTCCGGCCAGCAGACCCAGGCTGGCGAAGTGACCTCCCAGGGCGTCGAACTGGAAGGGAGCGTGCAGGCCACCGAGGCGCTGCGTCTGACCGCGGCTTATACCTACACCGATGCCAAGACCAACGACACCGGCAACGGTGATCGTCGCGCCAGCCTGATCCCGCGTCACCAGGCCTCCTTCTGGGGCAACTACAAGGTGCAGCAGGGGCCTGTCTCCGGGCTGGAAGTCGGTACCGGGGTGCGTTACATCGGCTCCAGCGTCGGCATAGGTGCCGTGGATGCGGACTACAACCCCATCTACGGTTCGGCCCAGGTGCCGGCCCAGACGGTGTGGGATGCGATGATCGGGTATGACTTCGCCAAGAACTGGCGTGCCCAGGTCAACGTCAACAACCTGCTGAACGACACCTATGTGGCGAGCTGTGATTACTACTGCTACTACGGTGAGCCGCGCAGCATAGTCGGCTCCGTCAACTACCGCTGGTAAGATCCAGGCCGGGCGGGAGCCTCAAGCTCCCGCCCTCCTTCTTTTTGTATACAGGCCTGTCATGGAACTCTTGTCACTGGTTTACCGCCAATACCGTTGGCCCTTCATCGCCATTACCCTGCTCAGTCTGCTCAGTGCGGTGAGTGGGATAGGTGTTATCGCCTTTATCAATCAATCGCTTATAGAATCAGTTGGAGAGCCGTTGCCGGTGCTTGGCCAGCTGATCGGCCTCATTCTGCTGCTGCTGGTCATTACCCTGGGCTCCCAGCTGGCCCTGACCACCCTCGGCCACCACTTCGTCTATCACCTGCGCGGCCGCCTGCTCAAGCAGCTGCTGGACACCGACGTCGCCCGCATTCGCCAGATAGGGCAGGGGCCGCTGCTGGCCTCCCTCTCCAGCGACATCGGCCAGATCACCATCGCCTTCGTGCGCCTGCCGGAGCTGGTGCAGGGGCTGGTGCTGACTCTGGGCTCCATCATCTACCTCGGCATGCTCTCTCCCGCCCTGCTCGGTGTCACCGCGCTCTGGGTCACGGTGACCATGGTGGTGGGCTGGCTGCTGGTGAACCATGTCTATCGCCACCTGTCCCACATGCGTCAGGCCGAAGACCGGCTCTATCAGAACTACCAGTCCATCATCGCCGGCAGCAAGGAGCTGGCGCTCAACCGCGAGCGGGCCCATTTCGTCTACCACCGGCTCTATGAACAGAACGCTCAGGACTATCGCCAGCACATCATTCGTGCCGATACCTATCACCTGAGCGCGGTGAACTGGTCGAACATCATGATGCTGGGGGCCATTGGTCTGGTGTTCTTCCTGGCCAATGGGCTGGGCTGGGCCAACACCAATGTGGCCGCCACCTTCGCCCTGACCCTGCTGTTCCTGCGCACTCCGCTGCTGCAGGGCATCGGCGCCCTGCCGACCCTGATCGCCGCCCAGGTGGCGTTCGACAAGATAGCGACCCTGACATTGGCCTCGCCGGATCCCGCCTTCCCGCTGCCGCCGGCCCCCCGTGCCTGGCAGCGGATCCAGCTGGAGGAGGTGAGCTTTCACTATCAGGGGGAGGGCGGCTTCGCCGTGGGGCCGATCAACCTCACCATCGAGAAGGGGGAGCAGATCTTCATCATCGGGGGCAACGGCTCCGGCAAGTCGACCCTGGCCATGCTGTTGACCGGCCTCTATCAGCCGGTCTCTGGTCGGATCCTGCTGGATGGTGAACCCCTCGCCGATCGCAACGCCTACCTAGCGCTGTTCTCCGCCATCTTCACCGACTATCACCTGTTCCAGCACCTGCTGGGGCCTGAGCCGAAAGAAGCCCTGATTGAAGAGTGGCTGGAGCGGTTGCAGATGGGTAGCAAGCTCGCCATCGAGGAGGGCTTCATCGCCGACATCGATCTCTCCCAGGGGCAGCGCAAGCGGGTCGCCCTGCTGCTGGCGCTGGCGGAGCAGCGGGAGGTGATGCTGTTTGACGAGTGGGCGGCGGATCAGGATCCCCAGTTCCGCCGCATCTTCTATCAGGTGCTGTTGCCGCGCCTGAAGGAGATGGGCAAGACGGTGATCGCCATCAGCCACGACGATCTCTACTTCTCCCTGGCGGATCGCCTGCTGGAGATGCGTCAGGGCCGGCTCACCGAGCTGACCGGCGAGCGGCGCGAGCAGGTGAGCCGGGATGCGGTCGCCCATCTGGATACGGATTTGAATGCAGAGGTGCCGGTCTGAATCCGGCCAACAGGAACCCTTTATGTTTGAGATGAAAGCCGCCAGTTTCACGGTCAACGACCGTCAGCTGCTGCACCCCACCAGCCTGCGCTTCGAGCAGGGTCAGGTCTATGGTCTCATCGGCCACAACGGCTCGGGCAAGTCCACCCTGCTCAAGCTGCTGGCCCGCCAGCAGCCCCTGAGCGATGGGGAGATCCGGTTCGACGACAAGCCGCTGCAGGAGTGGGGCAACCGGGACTTCGCCCGCCAGGTGGCCTATCTGCCTCAGCATCTGCCAAGCGCCGAGAACCTGCTCGGCCGCGAGCTGGTGGAGATGGGGCGCTACCCCTGGCGCGGCCTGTTGGGCCGGATGGGAGCGGAAGATCACCGCCAGGTTGAACGGGCCATCGCGCTGACCCATACCGAACGCTTTGCCGACCGGCTGGTGGATACCCTCTCCGGCGGCGAGCGGGGGAGGGTCTGGCTCGCCATGCTGCTGGCCCAGGGGAGTCGCTTCATCCTGCTGGACGAGCCGCTGGCCGCCCTGGACGTGGCCCATCAGGTGGAGGTGCTCACCCTCGTCAAGCAGTTGAGTCGCCAGCTCAACCTGGGGGTCATCATCGTCATCCACGACATCAACATGGCCTCCCGCTTCTGCGACAGGCTGGTGGCGCTGCACGGCGGCCGCCTGCTGACCCACGGCGTGCCAGACGACATCATGACCGGCGAAACCCTGCACGCCATCTACGGCATCCCCATGGAGGTCATTCGCCACCCGGCCCATGACCATGCCATCGCCATCGTCTAGCGGGGCCACCTCGATGCGTTTATTGAAGAAGACGGGCTGGTTCTGCTGCCTGCTGACCCCCCTGCTGTTGCAGGCCGAGCCAGCGCAGCCTGCCGCTGCAGACCTCCCTCAAGCCGAAGTTGTGAAGTCGGTACCCCGCATTGCCACCATCGACTGGACGGTGGCGGAGATCTTGCTGGCCCTGGGCGTGGCGCCGCTGGCCATGGGGGATGTGGAGTCTTATCGCGCCTGGGTGGGGGAGCCGACGCTGCCGGCGGAGGTGGTGGATATCGGCCTGCGGATGCAACCCAATCGCGAGCTGCTGGCGGAGCTCAAACCCGACCTCATCCTCATCTCGCCGCTGATGGCATCCCTTGAATCCACCCTGTCCCGCATCGCCCCGGTGCAATCCATCGCACTCTACGAGCCGGATGCGGATCTGTGGCAGCGGCTGTACGAGGCGACCCTGACCATAGCCGCCCTGGTGAACAAAACCGCCGAGGCCGAGCGACAGCTCGCCGCGCTGGAGCGGGATCTGGCACGGATGAAGGGACAACTGCCGACCGATCTTCCCCCCTTGTTGGTGGTGCAGTTTATCGACGAGCGCCATGTGCGGGTATTTGGCCGCCACAGCCTGTTCGAGGCGGTGATGGAGCGGCTCGGCCTGCGCAACGCCTGGCTGGGGGAGACCAACGCCTGGGGCTTCGCCGTAGTCAGCCTGGAGCAGTTCCTGGCCCTGCCAGAGGCCCGGCTGGTGGTGGTCGACCCCATCCCGGTGGGGGTGAGCGAGCGGCTGCAGGAGCCGGGTCTCTGGCAGCATCTGCCGTTGGTGAAGCAGGGCAAGGTGCTGCACCTGCCCGCCGTCTGGAGTTTCGGCGGTCTGCTCGCCGCCCGCCGTTTCGCGGATCTGCTGAGCGGGGCCCTGCAAGGGGAGATACCCTCCGATCCGGCAAGCCATGTGACCGCCGAGGGGGCCACCCGATGAACCAGCTTCTTCCCGCCTCCCTGCTGCGCCCCGGCCTGGCCCTGTTGTTGCTCATCGGCGTGCTGGCCGGCCGGGATCTGGCCCACCAGCTACCGGACGTCTCCTGGTGGCAGGCCCTGTTCTCGCCGCAACTGGAGGATGCCCGTCAGGCGGTGATCCACTTCAGCTGGTTGCCGCGTCTCGCCATCTGCCTGCTGGCCGGTGCCGCCCTCGGCCTTGCCGGTACCCTGCTGCAGCAGGTGCTGCGCAACCCCCTCGCGTCCCCCACAACCCTGGGGGTGGCCTCTGGCGCCCAGTTGGCGCTGATGGTGGTGACCCTGTTTGTCCCCTCCTGGCTGCTGATCGGGCGGGAGTGGATCGCCATGGCGGGGGGGAGCCTCGCCATGGGGCTGGTGTTCGCCCTGGCCTGGCGCCGTCAGCTCAACCCGGTGGTCATCGTGTTCGCGGGCCTGGTGATCAACCTCTATCTGGCGGCCATCAGCCTGGGGCTCTTGCTGTTCTTCCAGGAGGAGCTCAAGGGCCTGCTGGTATGGGGCAGCGGCTCATTGGCTCAGACCAGCTGGAGCGGGGTCGGCTACCTGTTGCCACGGCTGCTGGTGGCCAGCGTACTGGCGGCGCTGCTGGCCCGTCCCCTGGCAGTGCTGGAGCTGGACGATGCCAGCGCCCGCAGCCTGGGGGTCTCCCTCAAGCACCTGAGATTCGCCGGCCTCGGCCTCGCGGTCTTCGTCACCGCCTGCGTGGTGAGCGTAGTGGGGCTGGTCGGTTTCATCGGCCTGGCGGCCCCCGTCATGGTGCGCATGCTGGGGGTGAGGCGGCTCGGCCTACGCCTGCTGTGGGCACCGGTGCTGGGGGCCCTGCTGCTGGCGGCCACCGATCTGCTGCTGCAATCCCTGACCCGCTTCTGGCCCGTGCTGATCCCGACCGGTGCCATGACGGCCCTGCTGGGGGCGCCGCTGCTGCTCTGGCTGATCCCGCGCCTCACCCTCAAGTCCACTCCCAGGGCGTCCGCCGGGCTGGTGGTGGCACGTCACCCTGCGCCTGCACGCCTTGTCGGCCTGATGTTGATGGGGCTGGTATTGGCGGTAGTTGCGTCCCTGCTGTTCGGGCAGGGGATGCACGGCTGGGGCTGGCCGAGTTGGCTCAGGTGGGAAGCCCAGCTGGAGTGGCGATTGCCGCGCACCCTGGCGGCAGGGGCGGCCGGCGTGCTGCTGGCGCTGGCGGGCACCCTGCTGCAGCGGGTCAGCAACAACCCCATGGCGAGCCCTGAGCTGCTGGGGGTGAGCGGTGGCACCTTTATGGGGGTCATTGCCGCCGCATTATTGCTGCCTGCGCTGCCGCTGCCCATGATGCTGCTGGGAGGCGTGCTGGGGGCCTTTGGCTGCCTGCTGCTCTTGGTGCTGATCAACCGCAAGCACGGTTTTCAGCCGGAGCGGATCCTGCTGTCCGGCATCGCCATCACGGCGCTGTTCGAGCCGCTGCAGGCCATAGCGCTGGCCAACGGCGATCCGCGGGTGCAGCAGCTGCTCTCCTGGATGTCCGGCTCCACCTATTACGTTACCCAGCCGGTGGCCATGGCGCTGGCTGTGCTGGCGCTGCTGATGCTGGCGGCCTGTCTGCTGGTGAGCCGCTGGCTGGATCTGATGCCCATGGGGCCGGCGGTGGCGACGGCGCTCGGCATCCGCCTGAGCCGCGCCCAGCTCGTCATCCTGCTGCTGGTGGCCGTGCTCACCGCCAGCGCCACCATGGTGATAGGGCCGCTCTCCTTCGCCGGCCTGCTGGCGCCCCACATGGCCAAGCTGATGGGGCTAGTGCGGGCGCGCTGGCACCTGCTCGGGGCGGCCGGTTGCGGCGCCCTGCTGATGGTGCTGGCGGACTGGGTAGGCCAGCAAGTGCTGTTCCCGCAGGAGGTGCCGGTCGGCCTAGTCTCCACCCTGTTAGGGGGCGCTTACTTCATGTGGTGCCTGCGCCGGCTGTAGCTTTCAGATCGAAAAATGCGCAATGAAAAGCCCGGGATCATCCCGGGCTTTTCATTGCCTGCCGTGCGGCGTTACTTGCCGATGCAGAAGCTGGAGAAGATCCGGCCCAGCAGATCGTCGGAGCTGAACTCGCCGGTGATCTCGGAGAGGGACTCCTGCGCCAGGCGCAGCTCCTCGGCCACCAGTTCACCGGCCACATAGACCTCGAGTTGCTCTTTGGCCACCAGCAGCCGCTCGGCGGCGCGCTCCAGCGCGTCCAGGTGGCGGCGGCGGGCCATAAAGCCCCCCTCGGTGTTGCCCTGGAAGCCCATGCACGCCTTGAGGTGCTCGCGCAGGGCGGGCAGCCCCAGCTCGGTCTTGGCGGAGATGCGGTAGACGGCGTGGCCCAGCTCCTCACTCGGCGCCAGATCCTCGCCGGTCAGGTCCGCCTTGTTGCGCACCACGGTGAGGCCGATGTTCTTCGGCAGGCGATCGACAAATTCCGGCCAGATCTCGTGGGGATCGACCGCATCCGTGGTGGTCCCATCCACCATGAACAGCACCCGATCGGCCTGCTCTATCTCGGCCCAGGCGCGCTCTATGCCGATCTGCTCCACCTTGTCCTGGGTGTCCCGCAGGCCCGCGGTGTCGATGATGTGCAGCGGCATGCCGTCCAGGTGGATGTGCTCGCGCAGCACGTCTCGGGTGGTGCCGGCAATCTCGGTGACGATGGCGGACTCGCGGCCGGCCAGGGCGTTGAGCAGGCTCGACTTGCCGGCGTTGGGGCGACCGGCGATCACCACCTTCATCCCTTCCCGCAGCAGGGCGCCCTGCTTGGCCTCGCCGCGCACGGCATCCAGCTCGTCCATGATGGCGTACAGATCCCCCGCCACCTTGCCGTCGGAGAGAAAATCGATCTCCTCGTCCGGGAAGTCGATGGCGGCCTCCACATAGATGCGCAACCGGGTGAGGCTCTCCACCAGCTGCTGTACCTTGCCGGAAAACTGGCCCTGCAGGGAGTGCATGGCGCTGCGGGCGGCCTGCTCGCTGGAGGCCTCGATGAGATCGGCGATGGCTTCGGCCTGGGCCAGATCCAGCTTGTCGTTGAGGAAGGCGCGCTCGCTGAACTCGCCGGGGCGGGCGGGGCGGATGCCCTCGATCTGCAGGATGCGGCGCACCAGCATGTCGAGGATGACGGGGCCGCCATGGCCCTGCAGCTCCAGCACGTCTTCGCCGGTGAAGCTGTTGGGGGCCTTGAACAGCAGGGCTATGCCCTGATCCAGCGGCTGGCCCTGCTCGTCCCTGAATGGCAGGTATTCGGCATAGCGCACCCTGGGCAGCCTGCCGAGCACGGTTTCGGCGACCCGCTCGGCGGCGGGGCCTGAGACCCGGACTATGCCGACGCCGCCACGGCCGGGGGCGGTGGCCTGTGCCACTATGGTGTCTGTTGTCATCTTGCTTGACTCGTCTGTTCGGTGATTGCGGACATTGTAATAAAAAAGGCGGCCCGAAGGCCGCCTCTTTTGTCATCAGGGAAGATTAGCTGCGGGAATGCAGGCCCTTCTTCTCCAGCTGACGATAGATGATGGTCTGCTGGATGATGGAGATGACGTTGCTCACCAGCCAGTACAGGGTCAGACCGGCCGGGAACCAGAGGAACATGAAGGTGAAGATGATCGGCATGAACTGCATCACCTTCTGCTGCATCGGGTCCGTGATGGTGGTCGGGCTCATCTTCTGCAGGTACCACATGGAGGCACCCATGAGGATCGGCAGCACGAAGAAGGGGTCCTTCACCGACAGGTCGGTGATCCACAGGGCGAACGGCGCGTGGCGCAGTTCGACGGATTCCATCAGAGCCCAGTACAGGGCGATGAAGATGGGCATCTGCACCAGGATGGGCAGACAGCCGCCCAGCGGGTTGACCTTCTCCTTCTTGTACAGCTCCATCATGCCCTGGGACATCTTCTGGCGATCGTCGCCGAAGCGTTCCTTGAGCGCCGCCAGCTTGGGCTGGAGCATGCGCATCTTGGCCATGGAGGTGTACTGGGCCTTGGTCAGCGGGAACATGATGCCGCGCACCAGCAGGGTCAGCATGATGATGGCCAGACCCCAGTTCTGGACGAAGCCGTGGAACACGGTCAGCAGCCAGTGCAGCGGCTGGGCGATGAACCAGAGCCAGCCGTAGTCGACGGTCAGATCCAGGTGGTTGGCCACCTTGGCCATCTGATCCTGCAGCTTGGGACCGATCCACAGCTTGCCGCTCACCTCGGCCTGCTGGCCGGCGGCGACGTCAACCAGCGGCGCCTTGTAGCCGATGATGGCCTGGTCCTTGCCCGGGATCACGCGGCTGTAGAAGCTGTTGGTGTCCTCGGAATTCGGCGCCCAGGCGGAGACGAAGTAGTGTTGCAGCATGGCGACCCAGCCACCCTTGGTGGTCTTGTTCAGGTCGGCATCCTTCATCTCGTCGAAGGTGTACTTCTTGTAGCGGTTGTCGTCGCTGGAGAAGGCACCACCACGGTAGGCGCTGGCCACCATGGCATGGCCTTCCTGATCCTTCGGCGTGGTCATGGTCTGCTTCAGCTGACCGTAGAACTGCACCTGGACCGGCTCGGCAGACTTGTTGTCGATCTTGTAGTCGACACCCACGGCGTAATCGCCGCGCTTGAGGACGAACTCCTTGGTGAAGACCACGCCCTTGCTGTCGGTCCAGGTCATGGGGACCACGACCTGATCCTGACCGTCGGCCAGCTGATAGCTGGTCTGGGCCACATCATAGGTGGGACGGCCCTCGGCCTGACTGTCCGGGCCGTTGCGACCGACCAGGCCGCTCTGGGCGACATAGAGGTGCGCCGGCTGGCTGGTCAGCAGGGTAAACGGCTGTTCCTTGCCTTCTTCCAGCTTGTGGGCCAGCAGTTCGGCAGAGACGATGTCACCGCCCTGGGTATCCAGGGTCAACTTGAGCACGTCGGAGGAAACGGTGATCAGCTTGCGCGCGGCGTTACCATTTGCTTGCTCGGAAACCTGGGGAATATCACCGGTCTGACCGGCTTCAGGTACGAAATGTTCGGTTTGGGCCACGGTCGTCGGGGCCGGCTTCGGAGCCTTGTCGGACTCCCACTGTTGCCAGAGCAAGAAGCTCACGAACAGCAAACCGATCAGGAGTAAATTGCGTTGTGATTCCATAGTCTTCAGTTTCTTCGCTTTGGTTGCGGAACCGGGTCATAACCACCCTCGGATAAGGGATGGCATTTTAATAGACGTTTGCTGGCTAACCAAACGCCTTTTATGAAACCGTGAAGTCGGATTGCTTCTATCGCAAATTGGGAACAAGTCGGGGTGAAACGGCAGCGCGGCCCGAGCAGGGGACTAAGGATTAGCTGATACAGGCGTATCAGTTTGATGGCTACCCATTGCAACGGCGTGACAGAGTGCGCCATAGCTTTTCCAGTAACTTGAACAGCGCTTCGTTGTCCATCTCCTTCACGCCACCCTTGGCGATCACGACGATGTCGATAGCGGGCAGATTGGCTTGATTGAGGCGAAAACTTTCCCGAACCACTCGTTTGACACGGTTGCGCCAGACGGCACGCTTGAGCGCCTTTTTGGGCACGGCGAGACCAAGACGGGGGTGTTCGAGGGAATTGGGGCAAGCAAGAAGCGTAATTTGCGGAGAAGCGGCCCGGACAGGCTCGGCGAAAACGCGTTTGAAGTGTTCGGGAGTTAACAGACGTAACTCCCGAGAGAAGGTGTGCTGGGTAGGCATTAGACTACCAGGCGGGCACGACCCTTGGCACGACGAGCGGCCAGAACTTTGCGACCGTTGGCGGTAGCCATGCGGGCGCGGAAACCGTGAGAGCGCTTGCGCTTCAGGTTGGACGGTTGAAAAGTACGTTTCATGATTCGATTCCGTATTTCTGTACAGTTTTGATTGTCACACTTAGCCGACGCGCCAGCTATAGCGTGTGACGACTAGCAAAAGAGGCCGAATTCTAAACAGAGTTCGGCTTCTCGTCAATCCGCCGTTCCCTCCCGTCTCGCCCTACTCGTCAAACAAGAGCAGGAGAAGCTGGCAGGATCCGGAGGATCAAGGGCCCCGAATTATACTGGCAACCCTGGGTTAAACAAGGATCCGCCAAGAAAAAAGGCGGCAGAGCCGCCAAAGAGAGAGCTATTTCAGCACTTTGCGCAGGAATTCCCGGGTACGGGGATCCTGCGGATCGACCAATATCTGGCTCGGCGGGCCCTGCTCCACGATCCGGCCTCCCTCCATGAAGATCACCCGATCGGCGACATCACGGGCGAACTCGATCTCGTGGGTCACCACCACCATGGTCTGGTGCTGGCGGGCGAGCTGCTTCATCAGGCCCAGCACCTCGTCGACCCATTCGGGATCCAGGGCCGAGGTGGGCTCGTCGAACAGGATCACCTTGGAGTGGGCCGCCATGGCACGGCCGATGCCGACCCGCTGCTGCTGGCCGCCGGAGAGGGAGGCCGGGTAGGCATCCTGCTTCTCGGCGAGGCCGATGTCCTTGAGGATGCCGAGGGCGGTGGCGCGGGCCTCCGCCTTCGGCTGTTTCCAGACGGTGATGAGCCCCTCGGCGATGTTGTCCAGCGCCGTCTTGTTGGCGAACAGGGCATAGTTCTGGAACACGAAGGAGGCGCGCTTGCGCAGCTCGATGGCCTGCTGGTCGCTGGCCCTGGCTAGGTCCAGCTGCAGATCATCGATGGCGAGCCGGCCGGCGTCCGGGGTCTCCAGCAGGTTCAGGCAGCGCAGCAGGGTCGACTTGCCGGTGCCGGAGGGACCGATGATGACGACGATTTCCCCCTTTTTCACCTCAAGATCGATGCCGTTGAGCACCTGATTTCCGTCATAGGCCTTGGAAAGACCCGTTAGCTTGATCATGACAGGTCTCCTTTAATAGGCGCGGTTCAGGCGCACTTCCAGCAGGTGCTGCAAGCGGGTGAAGAAGATGACGACGACCCAGTAGACCAGGGCTACCGCCATGAAGCTCTCGAAGAACTTGAAGGAGGAGGAGGCCTCCATCTGCGCCTTGCCCATGATCTCGGCCACCCCCAGGGTAAACGCCAGCGAGGTGCTCTTGATCATGTCGATGAAGTAGTTCATCAGGGACGGCGTCGCGATGCGGGCGGCCTGGGGCAGGATGATCCGCTGCATCGCCTGCAGCCGGCTCATGCCGATGCTGAGGGCAGCCTCCATCTGGCTCTTGTGGATGCCGAGGATGGCGGCCCGGATCGACTCGGCCATGTAGGCGGCAAAGTGCAGGGTCAGGCCTATGATGGCGGCGGTGAAGGCATCCATCCCCACGAAGATGGGGAAGAGCTGCGGCAGCCCGTAGTAGAGCAGGAACAGCTGGACGAGCAGCGGGGTACCCCGGAAGAACGAGATATACAGCATCGCCAGCCAGTGAATTGCGGGAACGCGAAAGACCCGTACTATCGCCAGGATCAGCGACAGTACGAGTGCCAATACGAATCCCCACAGGGCCATTTCCATCGTGGTGCCCAGGTATTTGAGCAGGATGGGGAACAGCCCTAGTGTGTACTCGAGATCAAATTCCATCATTTATTTGCTGGTGATGTCCGCAGAGAACCATTTTTCCGAGATCTTGGTCAGGGAGCCGTCTTTGCGCATGGCGGTCAGGGCCTCGTCGACCTTCTTCAGCAGTGCCTGCTTCTCCGGAGTCTTCAGGAAGGGCAGGGCGTTCTCGATGGTTTCGAACGGTGCGCCAGCCTGTTGCAGCGGCAGCTTGGATTCCTTGATCAGCTGGGCGGTGGAGACGCGGTCCATCACGAAGGCATCGATGCGACCCAGGGCGACATCCTGCTCGAAGGCGGAGTCATAGGTGCGGATGTCGATCTTCTTGTTCGGGTCGTTCTTGCGCAGCAGCTCTTCGAAGTTGGAGCCCAGGTTCACCGCAACGGTCTTGCCTTCCAGATCCTTGAGACCCTGGATGCTGTTGTTGCCCTTGCGCACCACGATCTGTGCGCCGTCATAGACGTAGGGCTGGGAGAAGTCGTATTTGGCCTTGCGCTCGTCGGTGATGGTGATCTGGTTGGAGATGGTATCGACGCGGCCGGTTTCCAGCATGCCGAACAGGCCGGAGAAGCTGGCGGTCACGAACTCGACCTTGTAGCCGGTGCGCTCACCGATCTGGTTCCACATGTCCACCTCGAAGCCTTGCAGCTTGTCCTGCTTGACGAAGGTGAACGGGAAATACTTGCCGGACATGCCGACCTTGATGGTTTCCTGGGCGATGGCTTGACCGGACAGGCTGGCCAGCAGAATGGCGGCGCCGGAAATCAGTTTGATGGTGGATTTCATGGGGATTCCTCTCTCTGTAGTGCTGTATTTTTAGTTGTAATCACGGGACGGCGCTGATGTTATTGGAATAAAATATAAAAAATAAATGATATTTGGTTATATAAAATAACTGTGGTCGCAGAGTTCCATTCTGTCCACATCGCCGGTTGGCGGCTGTGGGTAACTTTGGGGATGAAATGAGATCCTGGGGCGTTGGATCCTTGAAAGTCAAGGATCTTATTTGCTGGATCCGTGCGGCGGCAACTGGAGATCCGGCCACTAAAAACGTAGAATAGCCGGTCTTTACTTAATCAATTGACGGGAGTCTAGAGTGACTGCTTCGCTATGGCAGCAGTGCCTTAACCGGCTGCAAGATGAGTTGCCCTCGGCAGAATTCAGCATGTGGATCCGGCCGCTTCAAGCGGAGTTGAGTGACAATACTCTGACCCTGTATGCACCGAACCGCTTCGTTCTGGACTGGGTGCGCGACAAGTACCTGCTCCGGGTCAACGGCATCATCAACGAGCTGTGCGGGGCCGATGCTCCCACCCTGCGTTTTGACATCGGCAATCGCCCCCATCCCGTCGCGGTCGCCAGGGCGCCGGCACGCGGTGTCGAGCCTGTGAATAACTCTCCCAAGAGCTGGGAGAACAAGGCCGAAGCCAAGCCCGAGCCGAATCACAAGAGCAACACCAACGTGAACTACACCTTCGAGAATTTCGTCGAGGGTAAGTCCAACCAGCTGGCCCGTGCGGCTGCCCGTCAGGTAGCAGACAATCCGGGTGGCGCCTACAACCCGCTGTTCCTCTACGGTGGCACCGGTCTGGGCAAGACCCACCTGCTGCACGCCGTTGGCAATGCCATCAAGGATCGCAAGAAAGACGCCAAGGTCATCTACATGCACTCCGAGCGGTTCGTGCAGGACATGGTGAAGGCGCTGCAGAATAACGCCATTGAAGAGTTCAAGCGTTATTACCGTAGCGTCGATGCCCTGCTCATCGATGACATCCAGTTCTTCGCGAACAAGGAGCGCTCTCAGGAGGAGTTCTTCCACACCTTCAACGCCCTGCTCGAAGGCAACCAGCAGATCATCCTGACCTCGGATCGCTATCCGAAGGAGATCAACGGGGTGGAGGATCGTCTCAAGTCCCGCTTCGGCTGGGGTCTGACGGTGGCGATCGAGCCGCCCGAGCTGGAGACCCGGGTTGCCATCCTGATGCGCAAGGCGGACGAGAACCAGATTCACCTGCCGGACGAAGTGGCCTTCTTCATCGCCAAGCGGCTTCGCTCCAACGTCCGTGAACTGGAAGGCGCCCTCAACCGGGTGATCGCCAACGCCAACTTCACCGGCCGCGCCATCAACATCGACTTCGTGCGCGAGGCGCTGCGCGATCTCCTGGCCTTGCAGGAGAAGCTGGTCACCATCGACAACATCCAGAAGACGGTGGCGGAGTACTACAAGATCAAGCTGGCGGATCTGCTCTCCAAGCGCCGCTCCCGTTCCGTTGCCCGCCCGCGCCAGCTGGCGATGGCGCTGGCCAAGGAGCTGACGAACCACAGCTTGCCTGAGATAGGGGATGCCTTTGGTGGCCGTGACCACACCACGGTTCTTCATGCCTGCCGCAAGATCGAGCAGCTGAAGGAAGAGAGTCACGACATCAAGGAAGACTATTCCAACCTGATCCGTACCCTTTCTTCCTGATAACGGAACGGAGTGCACAGATGCAGATTGCATGTTCCAGCCTGATCCGAATCCTTTCCTCCCAATAACAACGGAGAGCACAGATGCAGCTCGAAATTAGCCGTGAGGCCCTGTTACGTCCCCTGCAACTGGTGTCCGGTGCCCTGGGTGGCCGGCCGACCCTGCCTATCCTCGGCAACGTCCTGCTCGATGTCAGCAATGGCCTGCTGTCGCTGACCGGGACCGATCTCGAGGTGGAGATGATCGGACAGGTCTATCTCAACAGCGACAGCCAGGATGGCCGCACCACGGTGCCGGCGCGCAAGCTGCTGGACATCTGTCGCGGTCTGCCGGAAGGGGCGGAGATCCGCCTCAGTACCGAGGGAGAGCGCCTCATCATCCGTTCCGGCCGCTCCCGCTTCAACCTGTCGACCCTGCCGGCGACCGAATACCCGAACATCGAGGATTGGGAATCCGTGCTCGAGTTCGACATCAGCCAGCTGGAGCTGAAAAAACTCATCGACGCGACCCAGTTCTCCATGGCGAGCCAGGATGTGCGCTACTACCTGAACGGCATGCTGTTCGAGAGCGAAGGTCACGGCCTGCGTACCGTGGCGACGGACGGCCACCGGCTGGCCACCTGCCGCCGCGAAGTGGTGCAGGAATCGCTGCCCGATCATCAGGTCATCCTGCCCCGCAAGGGGGTGCTGGAGCTGGTGCGCCTGCTGGAAGCGGAAGACAAGCCGGTACGGCTGCAAGTGGGCCGCAGCAACCTGCGCGCCGCCCTGGATGGCTTTATCTTTACCTCCAAGCTGGTGGATGGCCGTTTCCCGGACTGGCGCCGCGTCATCCCGAGAGGGAGCGACAAGGCCCTGATTGCCGGTCGCGAGGATCTGCGCCAGGCCTTTGCCCGTGCCGCCATCCTCTCCAACGAGAAATTCCGTGGGGTGCGTCTCAATCTGCAGGAAAACCTGCTGCGCATCACCGCCAACAACCCGGAACAGGAAGAAGCCGAAGAGCTGCTTGACGTACAATACGCCGCTGGCGAGATGGAGATCGGCTTCAACGTCTCCTATGTGCTGGACGTGTTGAATACGTTAAAATGTGACCAAATCCGGATCAGCCTGAGCGATTCCATCAGCAGCGCCATTATTGAGGATTTTGAGAACCAAGATGCCCAGTACGTGGTGATGCCGATGCGGATCTAGTCGTGTCCCTGGTCAAACTCCAGCTCAGCGACTTTCGCAACATCCAGCACGCCAGTCTCGCGCTGTCTCCCGGCCTCAATATCCTGGTCGGGAGCAACGGCAGCGGCAAGACCAGCGTGCTGGAAGCCATTCATTATCTTGGTCTCGGCCGCTCGTTTCGTACCCATTTGACCGGGCGGGTCATCCGCCAGGGCGAGCGGGCCTTTACCCTGTTTGCCCAGTGCGAGCTGGAGGGGCGTCAGGTGCCCATCGGGCTTGCCAAGGACAAGGGGGGCGAAACCCAGCTCAAGATCGCCGGTGCCCAGGCCCAGCGCCTGGCCGATCTGGCGGAGCTGTTGCCGGTACAGTTGATCCACCCCGATGGTTTCAGCCTGCTGACCGGTGGGCCCCAGGCTCGCCGGGCCTGGCTCGACTGGGGTGTTTTCCATCAGGAGCCGACCTTCTTCTCCCTCTGGGGGCGGGTGCGTCGGCTGTTGAAGCAGCGCAATGCCTTGCTGCGCCAGAGCACCCAGTATCGTCAACTGGCGTTCTGGGATCAGGAACTGGTGCGACTGGGTGGCGAGTTGGCGGAGTTTCGCGCCAGTTATTGTCAGGCCATTACGCCCCTGATCAAGGAGATGACGGCGGATTTTCTGCCGGAGTTCGACATCAGTCTTGGATTCTATCGAGGCTGGGAAAAAGACACTCCCCTCGATGCATTGCTGGAGGCGGGGTTCGAACGGGATCGTTCGCTGGGGTACACTGGGGTCGGTCCGCAGAAGGCGGACGTACGGCTCAAGGCGAACGGCGTGCCCGCGCAGGATATTTTGTCCAGGGGTCAGCTGAAGTTGCTGGTCTGTGCCATGCGGCTGGCCCAAGGGCTCTATTTGAATCAACATAGCAGCCGCGGCTGTATTTTTTTAATTGATGATTTTGCCTCTGAACTGGATGTCGACAAACGTCGTCTGCTGGCCGCAAGGCTGAAGCAGTGCGCGTCCCAGGTGTTCATCACCGCCATCGATACCGGTCAGCTCGCAGACATGATGGATGCGAGTGACTGCAAGCTGTTCCACGTGGAACAAGGCAAGATCTCCGAAACGTTAGAGAAGGCAGAGAGTAAGCTATGAGTGAAAATACTTACGACTCCTCGAATATCAAGGTGCTCAAGGGCCTGGATGCGGTCCGCAAGCGCCCGGGGATGTATATCGGCGATACGGACGATGGATCGGGCCTGCACCACATGGTGTTCGAGGTCGTCGACAACTCCATCGACGAGGCTCTGGCTGGCTACTGCTCCGATATCCAGGTCAAGATCCATTCCGACGGCTCCGTCTCCGTGCGCGACAACGGTCGCGGCATTCCGGTGGACATCCACCCGGAAGAGGGTCGTTCCGCCGCCGAAGTCATCATGACGGTGCTGCACGCCGGCGGCAAATTCGATGACAACTCCTACAAGGTGTCCGGCGGTCTGCACGGTGTGGGTGTCTCCGTGGTGAACGCGCTTTCCGACAAGCTGCTGCTGACCATTCGCCGCAACGGTCATGTCTACGAGCAGACCTATCATCTGGGCGAGCCGCAGGCACCCCTCAAGCAGATTGGTGACAGCACCGGCACCGGGACCGAAGTCCGCTTCTGGCCGAGCCCGACCATCTTCAGCGACACCCTGTTCCACTACGAGATCCTGGCCAAGCGTCTGCGCGAGCTCTCCTTCCTCAACTCCGGCGTCTCCATCCGCCTGATGGACGAGCGTGACGGCCGCGAGGCGCACTTCTGCTACGAAGGGGGCATCAAGGCCTTCGTCGAGTACCTGAACCAGAACAAGACCCCGATCCACCCGAAGGTGTTCCACTTCACCACAGAGCAGGACGGCATCGGTGTCGAAGTCGCCATGCAGTGGAACGACGCCTATCAGGAAGGGGTCTACTGCTTCACCAACAACATTCCGCAGCGGGATGGTGGTACCCACCTAGTGGGCTTCCGTACCGCGCTGACCCGGACGCTGAACAACTACATGGACAAGGAGGACTACAGCAAGAAGGCCAAGTCCGCCGCCAGTGGTGACGACGTCCGTGAAGGTCTGATTGCCGTTATCTCCGTCAAGGTGCCGGATCCCAAGTTCTCCTCCCAGACCAAGGACAAGCTGGTCTCGTCCGAGGTGAAGACCGCCGTGGAACAGGCGATGGGCGAGAAGCTGGCAGACTTCCTGCTGGAGAACCCGGGCGACGCCAAGATCGTGGTCAACAAGATCATCGATGCGGCCCGTGCCCGCGAAGCGGCCCGCAAGGCCCGCGAACTGACCCGCCGCAAGGGCGCGCTGGATATCGCCGGTCTGCCCGGCAAGCTGGCCGACTGTCAGGAGAAAGACCCGGCGCTCTCCGAACTCTACATAGTGGAAGGGGACTCTGCGGGCGGTTCCGCCAAGCAGGGTCGCAACCGGAAGAACCAGGCCATACTGCCGCTCAAGGGCAAGATCCTGAACGTGGAGAAGGCCCGTTTCGACAAGATGATCTCCTCCCAGGAGGTGGGCACCCTGATCACCGCCCTGGGTTGTGGCATCGGTCGCGACGAGTACAACCCGGACAAGCTGCGCTATCACAACATCATCATCATGACGGATGCGGACGTCGATGGTGCGCACATCCGTACCCTGCTGCTGACCTTCTTCTATCGTCAGATGCCGGAAATCATCGAGCGTGGCTACGTCTTCATCGCCCAGCCGCCACTCTACAAGGTGAAGAAGGGCAAGCAGGAGCAGTACCTGAAAGACGAGGACGCGCTGCTGCAGTACCAGACCGCCATGGCGCTGGATGGTGCCACCCTGCACGTCAACGAGTCTGCCCCGGCCATCGGTGGCGAGGCGCTGGAGCGTCTGGTAAACCAGCACCGTGCAGTCTCTCACCTCATCACCCGCATGTCCCGCCGCGCGCCGGAAGCCGTGCTGACCCAGCTGATCTATCAGCCTGAGTTGGACGAAACCCTGCTGGCCAGCGAGAGCGATCTGCAGGCCTGGTGCCAGAGCATGGAGGCCGTGCTCAACGAGAGCAACCATGGCATCCAGTACCAGATGCAGGTGCGCCGCGACGAGGAGCGCAGCCTGTTCGTGCCCCACGCCGTGGTACGCCAGCACGGGGTCGACCGTGAATACCCGCTGAGCTACGACTTCCTGCAGTCCGCCGAGTACCGTCAGCTGGTCTCTCTGGGCAAGGAGATCGCCAACCTGATCGAGGAAGGCGGTTACATCAAGCGTGGCGAGAAGGTCAAACCGGTCGCGAACTTCGTGGAAGCGGTCGAGTGGCTGATGGGCGAAGGCAAGCGCGGCATCTACATCCAGCGCTATAAAGGGCTGGGGGAGATGAACCCGGAGCAGCTGTGGGAGACCACCATGGATCCGGAAGCCCGTCGCATGCTGCGCGTCACCATTGACGATGCGGTCGGCGCCGACCAGCTCTTCTCCACCCTGATGGGGGATGCCGTAGAGCCCCGTCGCGACTTCATCGAGACCAACGCCCTGCGGGTCGCCAACCTCGACGTCTGATCAGACGGTCTGACAACGATCAAAAGCCGCTCCTCGTGAGCGGCTTTTTGTTTTCTGGGTGAAAGGGACATGGCGCGTTCCACGTTAAACATGAGGGACCACCATCAGACTCTGTCACCGCGAAAGGTGCGACGCCACTCCCGCGGCGACACCCCGAAGCGGGCGCGAAAGTGTTTACGCAATATGGTGGCAGATCCGAGCCCCACCAGTTCGGCGATGCGTTCCACGGTGTGGGAGCTGGACTCCAGCAGCGTCTGGCTGCGGCGCAGGCGCTCCGCCAGCAGCCACTCCCCGAGGGAGAGACCGGTGGCGAGCTGGAAGCGGCGGGTAAAGGTGCGTCGGCTCATCATGCAATGTTCCGCCAGGCTGTCCAGGGTGTGGGGAGCGGCCAGGTGCAGGCGCAGGTGATCGAACAGCTGGTTGATCCTGGCATCCCGGGTGGAGGCGGGCACCGGCTGCTCGATGAACTGAGCCTGGCCACCCTCCCGATGGGGAGGCACCACCAGTCGCCTGGCCAGCTTGTTGGCAATCTGGCTGCCGTGATGCTGGCGAACCAGATAGAGGCAGCAGTCCAGGCTGGCGGCGGTGCCTGCCGAGGTGATGAGCCCGTCGTCGTCGACATAGAGGGCATTGGTATCGAGCCGCACCCGGGGGAAGCGCTGGACGAACTCCTGTTCAAACTCCCAGTGGGTGGCGGCACCGCGTCCGTCCAGCAGGCCGGCGTAGGCCAGCACATAGGTACCGAGACAGAGCCCCACTATCTGGGCTCCCCTGATCCGGGCGGCAACCAGGGCATCGAGCAGGGGTTGGGCAGGACGCTCGGCCGGATCGCGCCAGAAGGGGATGATGATGATATCCGCCTCCAGCAGCCCCTCCAGGCCATAGTCGGCCTCCATGCGAAAACCCTGGGAGGAGGCGGGTTGCCGCGTGTCATCCCCGGCGCAGAGCCTCAGCTCGAACAACGACTGGCCCGGCATCATCTTGTCGCCAAAGATGAGGCAGGGCACCGAGCAGTGAAAGGGGCTGAAGCGATCGAAGGTGATGACGGCGACGATGAGGGGACGGGGCATGGTGGCAGACTCCTTTGCACTCGGATCCCCATCATACGGGGCGGCAACAGAAAGCCGAAGGGCCATGTGGTACCAGGCCCCTCGATCAGAGCACCATGGATTCACCATCCTCGGGCACCCGTACCCGGTCTGCCATCCCCTGGCTGTCCAGGTAGTCGCGCAGCTCCCACCGGGACAGCAGGGCATGATTGACCGCCTCCATGTGGCTGGCGATCAGGGTGGCCTGCGGGGCGGCCTGATAGACGGCGGCCACATCCTCCTTGCCCATGATGATGGCGCCCAGACCCGTCACCTGGGCATCGCCGCAGTTGAGGATGACGACCTCGGGCTGGTACCGGTGCAGCGCTTGTTCAACCTGGGCATTCCAGACGGTGTCACCGGCCAGATAGAGGGTCTTCTCGGCCGGGTGGGAGAAGACCACCCCGCTGACCTCGCCAAGGCGATCTCCCAGCAAGGCCATGATGGTGTCGCTGCCGTGTCGGCCTTCCGTCTGTTGCAGGCGGATGCCGGCGAACTCGCCGACCTCGCCCAGCAGGCGCACATCCTCGAAGCCGCATCCCCTCATGGTGTCGGCATCTTTCTGATGCTGTACGAACAGAGGGAGGTGCCTGGGGACCCGTTGCTGCGCGGCCGGGTCCCAGTGATCCAGATGGTCATGGGTGACGATCACCGCATCCACGTCCAGCAGGGTCGCCATGGGCAGCGGCAGCTCTACCAGGGGGTTACGAAGATGGCTGTTGGCCATGCCTTCGAAGCCGGGGTAGCTCCCCTTGGGGGCCAGCATGGGGTCGATGAGGAAGCGGGCTCCTGCGTAGTGGATGAGCAGGGTGGCGTTGCGAACCTGGGTAATCTTCATGGCGTGCTCCGGTTTCTCGTTGGGGACACGGCCAGTATGGAGGGATGGGGGGCGGATCATGAGTGGCCCGCAGGCAAATTATCGATCTAATCGGGCCATTCTTGATGGCCGGTATTTCTTTTGTTTTTACCCCTTGAAAGCCAAATGCTGGCCCCTATATAGATAACAAGGCCGGAACGCTCGACAGAGGTTTCGACCAGGCGCCCGTCCATCAGGAGGGCAAACAATCCGTTATCGCTCAAAAGAGGGTAATACTATGCGTTCTATCGACTTCTCTCCGCTCTATCGTTCTGCCATCGGTTTCGATCGTCTGGCCACTCTCATCGAATCTGCCGCCAGCAATGGCAATGCCGGTTACCCCCCCTACAACATCGAGCAGCTGGGTGACAGCGACTACCGCATCAGCATGGCGGTGGCGGGCTTTACCCAGGAAGAGCTGGAGCTGAGCTTCCAGGAGAATCTGCTGACGGTGAAGGGCAACAAACAGGCCGACACCGAGCGCAACTACCTCTATCAAGGCATAGCCGAACGCGGCTTCGAGCGTCGCTTCCAGCTGGCCGACTATGTGCGGGTGAAGGGCGCCGACCTGAAAAACGGTCTGCTGCACATCGACCTAGTGCGCGAAGTGCCCGAGGCGATGAAGCCCCGCAAGATCGAGATCAACGGCTGACAGCCAGACCTCGTTGCATTGTTGATGTTTCCCGGGTGCCGATTGACGGGCCCGTGGAGAGAGTAAACCCTGTTGCTTTATAGAAGGATAGGATCATGCGTAACCTCGATTTTTCTCATCTCTATTCCAATGCCGTCGGCTTCGAGCGGATGGCCCGCGAGCTGGAAGGCCTGTTCGATCAGAAGACCTCGGCCTACCCCCCGTACAACATCGAAAAGCGGGATCAGGACGGCTATCGCATCACGGTTGCCGTGGCTGGTTTCGATCGCAATGAGCTGGAGCTGGAGACCGAAAACGGCACCCTCAAGGTGAAGGGGCGCAAGGTCGCCTCCATGGGCGAGCGCCAGTTCCTTCATCAGGGGATCGCCGAGCGGGACTTCGAGCTCGCCTTCAAGCTGAGCCAGCACGTGGAAGTGCAGGGGGCCAAACTGGAGCACGGTCTGCTGACCATAGAGCTGGCCCGGGAGCTGCCGGAGGCGCTCAAGCCCCGCGCCATCCCCATCGGCAAACCCGAGCAACTGGCGCTGCCCGGCTAAACAGTATCGCTGACCACCCGATAGAAGAGAGGCCTGCATTTGCAGGCCTCTCTGTTTTTGTATCGCCGAGAGGGATTAGCCGGCGTAGAGAGCGTTGATCTCGTCGGCCAGAATGGCGATGCCGCGGCGTACCAGTTCCTCGCTCTGGGCATAGTTGAGGCGGATGCACTCCTGGCTGTGGCGCCACTCGGGGTCGTCGATGCCGGGGAAGAAGTAGTGGCCGGGCACGATCAGCAGGTTCTTCTCCTTCAACCGCTCGTAGAGCGCCTGACTGTGGATCGGCAGGTCTTCGAACCAGAGCCAGAGGAAGAGGGCACCCTCCGGCTTGTGGATGTGGAAGCGCGGATCCGGAATGGCCTCGCGCAGCAACTGGACCGCGAAAGCGGCTTTCTGCTGGTAGAAGGGTTTCACCACCTGTTCGCTCAGGGTGATGATGTCACCGCTCTCTATCATTGGAATGGTGATGGCGGGGCCCAGGCTGCCCGGCGCCAGATTGATGATGCCGCTCAGGTTGGTGATGGCCCGGATGATCTTCTCGTCGGCGATGACGATGCCGCAACGGGTGCCCGGCAGACCGAGCTTGGAGAGGCTCATGCAGAGGATGGTGTTGGCGTTCCAGAACGGCCTGGCTTCGCTGAAGATGATGCCGGGGAAGGGGACGCCGTAGGCGTTGTCGATGAGAAGCGGGATCCCCTTGTCACGGGCGATCTGATCGAGGTGCTCGATCTCCTCGTCGGTGAGCACGTTGCCGGTGGGGTTGGTTGGCCGGGAGACGCAGATCACCCCGATGTCGTCGCCCACCTGCAGGCTCTCGAAATCCACGTGGTATTTGAACTGGCCGTCGGGCAGCTTCTCTATGGTGGGCTTGTAGGCGACGAAGTGATCCTCCGAGAGGGCCGAGTCGGCATAGCCGATGTATTCGGGGGCAAGCGGGAACAGCACCTTCTTCTTGCGGCCGTCGGCGAACTCACCGGCCAGCAGGTTGAACAGATAGAAGAAGGCGTTCTGGCTGCCATTGGTCAGGGCGATGTTGCGGGACGAGATCGCCCAGCCCAGCTCCTTGCTGAGCAGCCCGGCCAGCGCTCTGGTGAATCTGTCCTTGCCCTGGGGGCCATCGTAGTTGGCCATGGCCTTGATCAGTTCGCCGTTGTCGAGCAGGGTTTTGGCCTCGGCCTGAAAGCGTTCCAGCATGGCGGGGATGGGGGCCGGGTTGCCGCCTCCCAGCATGATGGCGTCTGGGTTCAGCAGTCCCTGATTGAGGTCATCCATGAGTTGGGTAATACCGGCGTGGCGAGTGAACTTCTCGCCGAACAAGGAGAATTCCATTCGGTGGCAAATCCAGAGTCAGTTAGAGGAAGAGCTAGCACCATAGCTCACTTCAAAAGCGGGTGTCGATGAAAAAAACGGGACGTTCCACGTGGAACAGGGTTGCCATTATGGAGGTGGTAAAAAAAACCATTTATAGGTTTTAAAATAACCAATATTCGATCCGGGAAGGGGCGTGGAGGCATCAAAAAATTATTTATATCAATAAAATCATGATTTTATAAATCTGGCACAACTATTGGAATAACTCTCTGGTCATCTCAACCACACCGGAGCACACCAGATGAAGATCCTGATCGCTACCCTGATTGCCAGCAGCCTGAGCCTGAATGCCATGGCCGCCGAGAACCCCAGACCCGAACTGGACAGCGCCGGGTTGCAGCAGGAGGTGCTGGCCCTGCAGCAGCAGGCATCCCATGACGTAGTGGCAGAGGCCATCCACAACCTCAAGCCGCTGGCCCTGGAGACCCTGGTGGTGGAGGCGAGCTCGGCCGATGCGACTCACCCCGAGAGTTGAGGTAGCGCAAGGGGGTCTGCCCCGTGTGCTGCCTGAAGAAGCTGATGAAGGCGCTGTCGCTGGCAAACTCCAGGGCAGCCGCCACCCGGCTGATGGGCTCGGCATCGGCCAGCAGTTCCATGGCCCGCAACAGCCGCCACTGCTGGCGCCAGGCCTGGTAGCTCATGCCGGTCTCCCGCATGAAGATGCGACCTATGGTCTTGTCACTGGCACCCACCCGTTCGGCCAGCCGGTTGAGCCGATCGGGCAGGGTGTCACCCCGCTTTATCTCCTGCAGCCAGTCGACCAGACGCCCGTCTGACGGCAGCGGCAGCTGCCAGGATTCCCGCGGCGCTTGCGCCAGCTCCTCCTTCAGCAGCGCCAGGGTGCAATGCTGTTCCACCTCCGGTTTGTCCCACGGCCAGAGTGCCATCCGCTCGATGATCTCCCGCAGCAGCGGGTTGACCGCCAGCACCGCCATCTCGGTCGGCAATGCTGGTCTCGGCTGGAAATAGAGGGAGCGATAGGCCACCACCCCGCGCATCAGCACCCGATGGGGCAGGCCCGCTGGCAGCCAGGCTGCCCGCGTCGGCGGGAGCAGGCAGACCCGATTGTCCAGCTCTATGGTCATGCAGCCGGCCTGGGCGAACAGCAGCTGATGACGCCGGTGTTGATGGCGGCCGGAGTCGTGCCAGCCGAGGGCAGCGGCGATGCCAACCACGGGGCCATAGTGCTGGTCGGGGTCGAAGGGGTGATCGGGAAGAATAAAGGCCATGTGTCCGATTATTGATGTTTATAGTCCTGCTTATTGTAATCGGACAATCGGTGACTCTCTAGAATGACGCCTTTGTGAAGGAGGTATGTCATGAGCAACAGGTTGCCGCCGCGCTGGCTGCTGGTGGCTTTGATGATGTTTCCCCAGATAGTGGAGACCATCTACAGCCCGGTACTGACCCAGATCGCCACTGAGTTTCGGGTGAGCGATGGGCAGGCATCCCAGACCCTGTCGGTCTATTTTCTGGCGTTTGCGGCGGGCGTGGTCTGCTGGGGCCGGCTGTGCGATCTGGTCGGGCGGCGCCCCGCCATGCTGGCGGGGTTATTTACCTATGGCACCGGCACTCTGCTGGCGCTGCTGGCCACTCAATTTGAAACTCTGCTGCTGGCCCGGCTCATCGCGGCCTTCGGCGCCGCCGTGGGCTCCGTGGTGACCCAGACCATGCTGCGCGACAGCTATCGGGGCAGCGAGCTGGCGCGGGTCTTCTCGGTGATGGGCATAGCGCTCTCCCTGAGCCCGGTGCTGGGGTTGGTGAGCGGCGGCCAGCTGGTGAGCTGGTTCGGCTATCTCGGGGTGTTCGGCGCCCTGCTGGTGTTGGCCGCCGGATTGCTGTTGGTGGCCTGCTGGCAACTGCCGGAGACCCGCCCAGCCATCACGCAACAGATAGCCCTCTGGCCGCTGGCATGCCGGATGGCCCGTGACCCGGGCTTGTGGCGCAGCGCCGCTCTGGTGGCCCTGTTCAACACCATGCTGTTCGGTTACTACAGCCTGGCGCCCTTCCTGTTTGCCGGGTTGGGGCTGAGCGCGGGCGAGTTTGGTTACACAGGGATCCTGCTTGCTCTGGCGACCCTGGGGGGCAGCCTCCTGAACCAGCGGCTGCTGGGGCTTGGTTGGCCGCAGGCCTCAGTGGTTCGGCTAGCCTGCGGCCTGGCACTCATCTGCGGGGCCTGGGTGTGGCTCAGTCAGGGCGGCCTCTGGTTCCTGTTGCCCATGATGGGGGTGGTGGTGGCGTTTGGGCTGGCGATCCCCAATGTGCTGAGCCAGGCGCTGCTGGCCTATCGGGAGGTGGCGGGCAGTGCCGGCGCCCTGTTCGGGCTCGGCTACTATCTGCTGCTCGGTCTGGGGTTGGCCATCGCCGCCCTGTTGCAGGATCTTGGCCTGCTGCTCGGCGGCTGCGGTCTGCTGGCATTGATCTGCGGCTGGCGTCGTTCCACGTGAAACATCAGCTGCCGATAAAGCGGTAGCCGATGCCGGACTCAGTCTCGATAAGGGTGGGTTACTGGGAATGTTGCCGCCCAGCTTCTTGCTGCAACATCAACTGCCGATAAAGCGGTAGCCAATGCCGGATTCAGTCTCGATAAGGGTGGGTTGATGGGGATTGTCCCCCAGCTTCTTGCGCAGGCTGGCGATGAGGATGCGCAGGTAGTGGGTGTCCTCCTTGTGACTCGGTCCCCAGATGTCGTTGAGCAGCTGGGTCTGCTGCACCAGCTTGCCGGGGTGGCACACCAGTGCCTGCAACAGGGCGAACTCCTTGCGGGAGAGGGGGATCTCTTCGCCTTGCAGCGTGACTCTGTGGCTGCTGCTGTCCAGGGTCAGCCCGCACTGGGGGAAGTGGCGGCACTCGCCGCTGGTGGCCCCCGCACGCTGGCGCAGCAGCACCCGGATGCGGGCCATCATCTCGCCGACGCCGAACGGCTTGCTCATGTAGTCGTTCGCTCCCGCATCCAGCAATCGCACCTTCTCCTGCTCGGAGTCCCGCGCCGACAGCACCAGCACGGGGTTGGCGTGGTGCTCGCGAATGGCCTGCAGCACCTGGAGACCGTCACCGTCCGGCAGGCCGAGATCCAGAATCACCAGGTCGGGATTGAGGTGGCGATACTGCGCCAGCCCCTCGCCGATACTCACGGCTTCGCTCACCTGGTGCCCCTCGGCGACCAGGCTGATGCGCAGGAAGCGGCGGATGGCCGCTTCATCATCTATGACCAGGATATGGGCCATTCGACCTCCGGCAGTGAAGATGGAAGAGAGAGAAACCGGCCAGGCCTGTGCATCTACACCTCGGGCGCATTGAGGGCCAGCGGCAGGGAGATGCGCATGCAGGTGCCGTTGCCGTTTGGCCCGGCGAATGCCCAGATGCGGCCGCCGTGGGCCTCTATCATAGCGCGGGAAATGGCGAGGCCAAGCCCGGTGCCGCGGCTGCCGCAGTCGCCGACCGGCTGGGTGTAGAAGAGGTTGAAGATCTTGTCCCTGTCCGACTCGGCGATGCCGACCCCGATATCGATGATGTCGATGATGAGGTCGGGGTCCGCCAGCATCACCTTGAACTCGATGGGGGTGCCAGCTGGTGAGTAGCGGGAGGCATTGTCGAGGATGTTGACCAGCACCTGCTCGATCAGGGCGCCGTGCACATAGAGCCGGGGGAGCTGCTGATCGAAGTGCACCAGCAGCTTGTGCTGGCGCCAGGAGGAGTCGAGCCGCTTGCGGGCGCTCTCCACCAGATCGGCGAGCTCGACCCAGTCCCGCTTCAGCTGGAAGTCCGGCGAGCCGATGCGGGTCATGTCCAGCAGGTTCTGCACATAGCTGTGCAGGCGGCGCGCCTCGTCCTGCACCGAGTGCAGCAGTTCGCTGCGATCCTCCGCACTTATCCGATCACCGTATTCCAGCAGGGTGCTGCCGGCCCCCATGATGGTGGCGAGCGGCGTCTTCAGATCGTGGGAGACGGAGGAGAGCAGGGCGGCACGCATCCGATCCGTCTCCGCCTGCAGCTGGCTGTCCGCCAGCCGCTCGTTAAGATCGATACGGGCCAGGGCGGCACGGATGTCGGTGAGCAGCGCCTGCAGTTGATGCTCGGCGGAGGAGGCGAGCGGTTTGGCCAGCCGGATGCCGAGCACCAGCTCGTCGCTGAGGTGATGATACTGGGCCTCGGCCGCGTTGAGGGTGGCGGTGTGGGCGCCGGCGCTCTGCTTCTGGGCCAGGCACCAGTCGATAGCCGCCTTGTCGGTCTGGCCGGGTCCCCGCAGTTCGTCACCGGCCCTGTGCTGGTAATCCTCGTCGAGGGCAAACACCGGCTGGCCCAGGGCCAGGGCGATGGCCTGAGTGCCCTGTCGCAGCACTTCCACCGGGTTGCTGGCGGTGGCCAACCCCTGGCTCAACGACAGCAGGGCAGTGCCGAGCTGCTGGGTCTCGCGCAGCCCCACCAGCTGCTGGCGCTGGCGTGAGGCGAGCCGGCCGGCCGCGATGCCGACAATAAGCAGCACGAACAGGGTGAGCAGGTCGCTTTGGCTGGCCACGCTGAGTGAGAAATAGGGGGGCGTGAACAACAGGTTGTGGGCCACGAAGCCGAGCACCGCCGCCAGGATGGCGGGCACCAGGCTGGTGGTGAGGGCGGTGGCCAGCACCCCCAGCACGAACAGCATGGGCAGGGAGGCGGGTGGCAGCCAGTGGGAGAGCCCCCAGACGACGGCCGAGGTCGCGCCCATGATGGCGACTGCCAGCAGGCTCTGGCGGATGTCCTTGGGACCGACGGGGTGCAGACCCTTACCGGGCTTGCGCGTCTCCGTATCCACTAGCGTGATCTCGAACCCCTTGGCCTGTTTCAGCAGGTGCTGCACCAGGGAGCGGCGCCAGGGGGGATTGTGCGGTTTACCGAGCAGCAGCTGCGATACCTGCTGCTGCTCGGCGGTCTCCAGCAGGGCATCGGCCACCGCCGGGTTGGAGAGGGTCAGCACCCTGGCGCCGAGCTGGGAGGCCAGCGCCAGCGCCTGCTCCACCTCGGCCGAGCGTTGCCCCTTGCTGTCGATGTGCACCACCAGCCAGGGTAGCTGCCGGCGCTGGGCGAAGCGGTGGCCGTAGCGCACCAGGGAGGCGCCGTGCTGTTCGCCGAGACAGACCATCAGCTTGCCCCGCAGCGGCAGGGTGCTCTTGCCCGCCGCCTGCCACTGCAGTTGCAGATCCCCCTCCACATGGCTGGCGGCAGTCTGCATCGCCAGCTCGCGCAAGGCGGTCAGGTTGTTGAGGGAGAAGAAGGATTGCAGGGCGGCCTTGGCCTGGTGGGGCACATAGACCTTGCCCTCCTTGAGGCGGTCGAGCAGCTCCTTGGGGGGCAGGTCGATCAGGATGATGCTGTCGGCATCCAGCAGCACCTGATCCGGCAGGGTCTCCTTGACCCTGACCCCGGTCAGCTGCCACACCAGATCGTTGAGGCTCTCCAGGTGCTGCACGTTCAGGGTGGTGTAGACGTCGATGCCGGCGCCGAGCAATTCCTCCACATCCTGCCAGCGCTTCTCGTGGCGGCTGCCCGGGGCATTGGTGTGGGCCAGCTCGTCCACCACGGCGATGGCGGGCTTGCGCTCAAGCAGGCCATCGAGGTCCATCTCTTCCAGCCGCTGTTGACGGTGAGAGTAGAGTTGGCGCGGCTGGATGGGCAGTTTGTCCAGCAGGGCCAGGGTCTCCTGGCGGCCGTGGGTCTCCACCACGCCGATCAGGATGTCGACACCCTCCCTGGCCTGTTCCCGCACCGCCTGCAACATGGCGTAGGTCTTGCCGACCCCGGGGGCGGCGCCGAGGAAGACTTTCAGCTTGCCCTTGTGTTCCTCTTCCAGGCTGGCCAGCAAGGCGTCGGCCCTCACCTCATCACGCATCCCCGTGCTCCCGTTGCGTCGGCCTTACCGCGGCCGTGACCTCATTGCTCATGCTTGTCCCCGGCGGGCCCTGCGGCTGCGTTGAAAGGGGTGATCTACTGCATCGCAAGGAGCGCCCTCAGGCGCCCTTTTGATGATCGAGTTGCAGGTTCAACTGGAGAATGTTGACCACCTGCGGGCCAAGGATACCAGCTTGTGTCGCCGATTTGACCCGCTCCGTCAGCACGGCGGGATCCAGTCCCCGTTCCTTGGCCACCCTGTCCACCTGGGACAGCACAGCATCCAGCGGCAGGTGGGGATCCAGCCCCGAGCCGGAGCGCGTCAGCAGGGTCGGTGACGGGTTGCCGGGCTGGGCCTTGGCCGCCTCATTGGCAAACTCGGCCCGCAGGGGGGAGCTCATGCCGAGGTTGCTGGCGCCGCTGCCGATGGTGGCGAAGTCGCTGGCGGAGGGGCGGGAGTGGAAGTACTCCGCCCGCTCGAACTTCTGGGCCAGCAGGGCGCTGCCGATCAGCTGTTGCTTGTCGTCGTGCAGCTGGCTGCCGTTGGCCTGCCAGGGGAACAGCACCTGGGCCAGCCCGGTGACGGCCAGCGGATACGCCACCCCCAGCAGCAGGGTCAGGGTCAGCAGGGTTCTGATTGCGATCATGATGTAGTTGCTCCAAATGTGTTGAGTGGATGCGGGTCTGCCCCGCATCCGTTGATGCCGTTACACCAGCCCCAGGCCGGTGATGACCAGGTCGATCAACTTGATGCCGATGTATGGGTGCACGATCGGGCCGTAGATACCATTGCGCGGCGTTTTCATCACACCAGCCCCAGGCCGGTGATAACCAGGTCGATCAGCTTGATACCGATAAAGGGCACTATCAGACCGCCGACGCCGTAGATCAGCAGGTTGCGGCGCAGCAGGCTGGCGGCCGTGCCCTGCAGGCTGACCCCGCGCAGGGCCAGGGGCACCAGCGCGACGATGATCAGAGCGTTGAAGATGATGGCCGACAGGATGGCGCTCTCCGGACTGCCCAGCTGCATCAGGTTCAGCGCTCCCAGCTGCGGATAGGCGGCGATGAACAGGGCCGGCAGGATGGCGAAGTACTTGGCCACGTCGTTGGCGATGGAGAAGGTGGTCAGGGCGCCGCGGGTCACCAGCAGCTGCTTGCCCACCAGCACCACGTCCAGCAGCTTGGTAGGGTTGGAGTCGAGATCCACCAAGTTGCCCGCCTCCTTGGCGGCCTGGGTACCCTCGTTCATGGCCAGGCCCATGTCGGCCTGGGCCAGCGCCGGTGCATCGTTGGCGCCGTCCCCGCACATGGCGACCAGCCGGCCGTCTGCCTGCTCCTGGCGGATGTAGGCCAGCTTCTTCTCCGGGGTCGCCTCGGCGATGAAGTCGTCCACCCCGGCCTCGGCGGCGATGGCTGCGGCGGTCAGCGGGTTGTCCCCGGTGATCATCACAGTGCGTATCCCCATGTGGCGCAGGGTCTGGAAGCGTGCCTTGATGCCGGGCTTGATGATGTCCTTGAGGTACACCACCCCCAGCAGCTGCTCGTGGGTGCAGACCAGCAGCGGTGTGCCCCCCTGGCGGGCGATGTGATCGACGGATTTGAGGATGAGCTCGGGCACCCCCTTGCGCTCGAGGGAGAGGTAGCGCAGCACCGCATCCACCGCCCCCTTGCGGTATTGGTGGCCGTTGCGATCCAGCCCGCTCAACCGGGTTTCGGCGCTGAAGGGGATCACCTTGTCGCTCTCCAGCTGACTCGGCTTGGCCATGCTCTTGCCGGCCAGGGTCAAGATGGATTTGCCCTCCGGGGTGTTGTCACCCAGGGAGGCCAGCATGGCCGCCTGGGCCAGCAAGGAGGGATCCACCCCGGGTGCCGGGATCAGCTCGTCCGCCATCCGGTTGCCGAAGGTGATGGTGCCGGTCTTGTCCAGCAGCAGGGTGCGTACGTCACCGGCGGCCTCCACGGCACGGCCGGACTTGGCGATCACGTTGAGCTTCACCAGCCTGTCCATGCCGGCGATGCCGATGGCGGAGAGCAGGCCGCCTATGGTGGTCGGGATCAGAGTGATGAAGAGCGCGATCAGATAGAGACGCGGGACCTGGGTGTCGTTGTAGTCGAGGAACCAGGGCAGGGTGGCGACCACCAGCAGGAAGATCAGGGTCAACCCCACCAGCAGGGTGTCCAGTGCCATCTCGTTCGGGGTCTTCTGGCGCTTGGCCCCTTCCACCAGGGCGATCATGCGATCCAGGGTGCTTTCACCCGGGTTGTTGCTGACCCGGATCCAGATCTCGTCGGAGACGACTGTGGTGTTGCCGGTCACGCCGCTGCGGTCGGTGCCCGACTCGCGGATCACGGGGGCGGATTCCCCGGTGATGGCCGCCTCGTTGACCGAGGCGATGCCGGCGATGACCTCACCGTCTGCCGGGATCATCTCGCCGCTGCGAACCAGCACCAGGTCTCCCTTGAGCAGGCTGGTGGCCGGCACCCATTCCCCTTGCCCATCCCTGGGGTCTGTGACACGACGTGCCTTGAGCTGGCTCATGCCCGCCTTCAGGCTGTCGGCCCGCGCCTTGCCGCGACCTTCGGCCAGGGTTTCGGCGAAGTTCGCAAACCAGAGGGTCAGCCAGAGCCAGGCGGTGAGCTGCCAGGCCAGCGAAGGAGCGACTCCGGAGAGCGGTTGCCCCAGCAGCGACTCCAGGGTCGCCATCACGGCCGCCAGCCAGAGAGTGAACAGGATGGGGCTGCCCAGCAGTGCCCTGGGGTTGAAGCGATAGAGGGCTTCCACCATAGCCTGCAGGATCTGTGATTTCTGTTTCTTGCCCTTCACCTTGAGGGTGTCGGTGCTCATTGAAGCGGACTTGCTCATTGGAAAGCTCCCAGCATCGAATAGTTGGTCACGCAGATCAGTCGGGTGTGCAGCATCAGAAGGCACCTCCCAGCAGGCTCAGGTGTTCCGCCACCGGGCCCAGCGCCAGCACCGGCAGGAAGGAGAGACCCCCCATCAGCAGCACGGTGACGATCAGCAGGGTGATGAAGAGCGGGCCGCTGACGGGGAAGTCCCCTTCACTTCGCTCCTGACGAGGGGCGCGGGCCAGCTGGCCGGCGATGGCCAGCACGGGGATGATGTAGCCGAAGCGACCGAGCAGCATGGCCAGCCCGATGGCGATGCACTGCCAGCTGTCGGCGGCGGCAAAGCCTGCGAAGGCGGAGCCGTTGTTGCCGGCGGCCGAGGCGTAGGCATAGATCAGCCGTGACAGACCGTGGGGGCCATCGTGACCGATGACGGTGGCGGAGTCCGGCATCAGCAGGGTAATGCCGCCGATCACCAATACCCCGACCGGCATCACCAGCATGCTGGCGACCACCCACTTCATCTCGGTGATGCCGAGCCGTTTGCCCAGATAGGTGGGGGTGCGCCCCACCATCAGGCCGCACAGGAACACGGTGAGCAGCACGAACAGCATCATGCCGTAGATGCCGGCGCCGACGCCGCCGAACACCACTTCACCCAGCAGCATGTTGATCATGCCGACCATGCCGGCGAGGGGGGTGAAGCTGTCGTGCATGGCGTTGACCGAGCCGTTGGAGGCGGCGGTGGTGGCCACTTCCCAGATGCTGGACAGCACGGGGCCGAAACGGCTCTCCTTGCCTTCCCAATTGCCGGCTTCGCTGGTGAGGTGGGAGAGGGCGGGATCCGGTTTCAGCTCCTGGCCGATGGCGAGGCAGAGCCCCAGCACCAGCATGATGGTCATGGCGATGAGAATGGCGCGGCTGTGGGCCAGATCCTTCACGTAGCGACCCAGGGTGCAGACCATGGCGGCAGCCAGAGTCAGCAGGGCGACCATCTCCAGCCAGTTGGAGAGGGCGGTGGGGTTTTCGAACGGATGGGCCGAGTTGATGCCGAAGAAGCCGCCGCCGTTGGAGCCGAGCTGCTTGATGGCGATCTGGGAGGCGGCCGGGCCGAGCGGCAGCAGCTGTTCCTGGCCTTCCAGTCCGTGGAACGGCAGGTAGGCCGACAGGCTCTGGGGCACCCCCTGCCAGACCAGCAGCAGCGCCAGGATCAGCGCCATCGGCAGCAGCACATAGAGGCAGAAACGCACCAGATCCTGCCAGAAGTTGCCGAGGTGGGTGGTCTGCTGGCGGGCGATGCCGCGGAACAGGGCGACGGCGACGGCGGCACCGGTGCCGGCGGAGACGAAGTTCTGGGTGGTGAGCCCCACCATCTGGCTGAAGTAGGAGAGGCTGGCTTCGCCGGAGTAGGCCTGCCAGTTGGTGTTGGTCATGAAGCTGACCGCGGTGTTGAAGGCGAGTTGCCAGTTCAGCCCGGGCAGCTGTTGCGGGTTGAGGGGCAGCAGCCCCTGCGCCAGCAGGCTCAGGAACAGCAGGCCGAAGCCGGCGCCGTTGAAGGCCAGCAGGCTGAGGGCGTAGGACTTCCAGTCCTGCTCGCGCCCGTCCGTGCCACAGCAGGCCAGGGTGGCGCGCTCAAGCGGGGCCAGCCAGCGACTCTTGCCTTCAAACACCCGATAGAGGTAGTTGCCAAGCAGAGGTGCCGGCAGCAGCACCAGCAGCACGAACGCGACGGGATAGATGATCTCTTGCCACATATCCGGTTCCTCACTCATGGGTGCGCGCGAGGGCGCGCAGCAGATAACCCGCGAGGGCGAGGACCAGCAGCAGATATAGCCAATTCATAACGACTCCGTTGAGGTAATTAGCGTCAGGGACCGATGCATATCCGTGTCGATCCCAGAGGTGTCATTGACGCTGAAAGGGTATGAAAGAGGGGCGTAAAGGCGCCATAAAGCGGCCGGGAGCGGGCGTAAAATCGGCGTAAAGAAGGCGGGTGTTGCCGGCTGGTGGACGGGCAAGGCACAAAAAACCCGGCCTGGGCCGGGTTTGGTAGCAAGTTGCTGTGACCTTGATATGCGGTTAGCGCATGGTCACAAACTCTTCCGCACTGGTGGGGTGAATGGCGACGCAGTTGTCGAAGTCCGCCTTGGTGGCGCCCATCTTCATGGCGACGCCGAAGCCTTGCAGGATCTCGTCCATGGCGAAGCCGATGCCGTGCAGGCCGACCACCTTCTCTTCCGGCCCGACGCAGACCAGTTTCATCCGGGTGGGCTGGCGATGCTGGGTCAGGGCCGAGTACATGGCGGTGAACTGGCTGCGGTAGACCTTGACCTTATCTTCACCGTATTTGGCGACGGCTTCCGGCTCGGTCAGCCCTATGGTGCCGATGGGCGGGTGGCTGAACACCACGGTCGGCACCAGATCGTAGTTGAGGTGCTCGCCCGGCTTGTTGTTGAACAGCCGCTCGGAGAGGCGGCGGCCCGCCGCGACAGCCACCGGGGTGAGCTGGATGCGGCCTGTGTTGTCACCGACGGCATAGACGTTGGCGACATTGGTGTTCTGGAACTTGTCGGTCGGGATAAAGCCCTTCTCGTCCAGCTCGATGCCGGCGGCGGCCAGATTGAGGTTGTCGGTGGCCGGGACGCGGCCGATGGCCCAGATCAGGCAGTCGACGGTGAGGTGGCGACCATCTTCCAGTTGCAGGGTCAGGCTGTCGTCGGCGTTCTTGACCACCGCTTTCGGGATGGCGTGGGTGTGCAGCCTGGGCCCTTCCTGCGCCATGATCTCCACCAGGGTCTCGTGGATCATGGGGTCGAAGTTGCGCAGCGGCGCGTGCTTGCGCACCACCAGATGGGTCTCCGAGCCGAGCGCCTGCATCACGCCTGCGATCTCCACGGCGATGTAGCCGGCCCCCACCACGGCGACCCGTTTGGGCTGGCTTTGCAGGTCGAAGAAACCGTCGGAGTCGATGCCCAGTTCGGCGCCCGGAATGGTCGGGACCTCGGGGCGGCCGCCGGTGGCGATCAGTATGTGATCGGCCGTGTACTGCTCGCCGTTCACCTCGACGGTATGGTTGTCGACGAAGCGGGCGAAGCCCTTGATGACGGTGATCTGGTTCTTGCCCAGCACGTTCTGGTAGGACTGATGAATGCGGCCGATGTAGGCCTGGCGGGACTCGACCAGCCTGGCCCAGCTGAAGTGGTTGAGGGTGGTGTCGAAGCCGTAGTCGGCACCGTATTTCAGGGCATCGGCGATCTGGCCTGCATACCACATGGCCTTCTTCGGCACGCAGCCGACGTTGACGCAGGTGCCACCCAGCTCTTTGGCTTCGATCAGGGCGACTCTCTTGCCGTACATGGCGGCCCGGTTGGCCGAGGCGATGCCGCCGCTGCCGCCGCCGATGGCGATGTAGTCAAAATGCTGTGCCATTGCGAGGTTCTCCGCTCGTTGAGGATGCAATCACAGCATGATGGGGACAAAGCGGCCGGCTCACAAGAGCCGGTGCTCAGTTCTGCTGGATGGGCAGGCGAATGTGGAACTGGGCACCCTGCCCCGGTTCGCTGGCGCAGTGGATGCGGCCGCGCAGCAGTTGCACCACCAGGTTGTAGATGATGTGGGTGCCGAGCCCGCTGCCGCCATGGCCCCGCTTGGAGGTGACGAAGGGATCGAAGATGCGCGGCAGTATCTCCGGCGGGATGCCGCGACCGTTGTCGCTGTAGTCGATGACCAGCTCGTCTCCCTGCTGCTCCACCTTGATGGTGATCTTTCTGGGTCTGTCCCAGTCATCGAAACCGTGATGGATGGAGTTGAGGATCAGGTTGGAATAGATCTGGGTGAAGCTGCCAGGGAAGGAGTAGAGGGTCAGCTTGGGATCGCATTGAATGTCGACCTCGCACTGGGCCTTCTTCAGCTTGTAGCCGAGGGAGACCACCACCTGGTGCAGGTTGTCGGCGAGGCTGAAGTTGTAGCGCGCCTCGGACGACTGATCGACCGCCACCTGCTTGAAGCTGGCGATGAGCTCGGAGGCACGCCTCAGGTTGCCTTGCAGCAGCTGCATCGACTCGTCGAGATTCTGGGTGAACTCGTTGAGGTAGGAACGGGAGAGCTGCTTGGCCTCGAGGTGCTGCTTGAAGTCGGCGACTCGCTCCTGCAGATAGGAGGAGGCGGTCACGCTGATGCCGATGGGGGTGTTGATCTCGTGGGCCACGCCGGCGACAAGGGATCCGAGGGAGGCCATCTTCTCCGATTCCACCAGGGTCTGCTGGGCCTGCTTGAGATCGTCGTAGGCCTTGCCGAGCTGCTCGTTGGCATCGCTCAGGCTGCGGGTACGCTCCGCCACCTTGCCCTCCAGCTGCTCGTTGAACAGGGTGATCTCCCGCTCCACCTTCTTGAGGGGAGTGATGTCGTAGCCAAAGCCGATCAGGTACTTGAGATTGGGCCCCTCGTAGAAGGGGGCGAAGGTCCACTGCAGGACCAGCTCGTTGCCCTGCTGGTCGTGCATGGTGATCTCCCTGTCCTCCAGCGCCCCCTGTTCGGTCAGGATGGCGGCCAGCTCGTCGCGCTGCTCCTGGCTGACGAACAGATCCAGCCAGTTGTGCTGCAGCAGCTCCTCATGGTGATAGCCGGTCAGCAGTATGGCCGCCGGGTTGATGCTGGCGATGTTGAGATCCGGCTCCATGCAGCAGATGACCATGTTGGCGGAGTTGATCAGGGTGGCGGAGAAGTCCCGCTCCTGTTGCAGCTGATCGGCGGCCTGGTGGCGGGCCGTGAACTCGTCGTTCAGCCGGGTGCGCATCTGGTTGAGGGTGGCGGCCAGCGTATCGAACTCGTCCGGGTGCTTGCGGGGCAGGGGGCGCCCCTCCAGGGTCAGCTCGACCGCCAGGCGATCCAGGCTAAGTTTCTGGGCGTAGCTGACGATGCGGTTGATATGACGGATCACCAGATAGTAGATGATGACCAGGATGCAGAAGGAGACCACCAGGGTCTTGATGGTCTGGCTGACCAGGATCAGCACGGACTTCTCGATGAGGCGCTGATAGACCTGATCCAGCGAGGCGGCGACGAACAGCTTGCCAACCACTTCCCCCTGGTAGCTGAGGGTGAATTCGCGGGAGATGTCGTACTGGGCCTGCTCCACTCCCTGGGTTAGCAGGGGCACCTCGGAGTTGCCCAGCATCTCCTTGACCATGACGAACTGCATGTTGGGCAGGTTCATGATGCCTTCGATCTGCACCTTGACCTGCTCTTCATCCAAGTTCCACAGGCTGGCGGAGATGGGCTGCAGGAAGGAGGCCTCGATCTGGTCGATGCTGGCCTCGATGACGGTCACGTCCTTGTTGTAGTCCCAGGCGAGCTGCAGCACAGTGATGGCCAGCGCCAGCAACGTGCTGCAGATCAGAATGTAGGAAAGCAGACGATATGAGAGTCCGTTAAGGCCGACGGCCTTGGAGAAGAGTCCTGACATGGCGTCCTTGCGGTCTGGATTGAGAACGGTTTAGTGTAACTGCTTCATGGACTTGTGTCGTGTGTGATCAAATGGATAAAAATAAGGCCCCTTTCGGGGCCTTATTTGTGTGGGCAGGGATCAGTGACCGCCCTTGGCCTTGGCCGGAATGGACTCGTCGAATTCCGGCAGCGGCTTGTGCTCCGAGGCCAGGAAGGTGTAGATCACCGGCAGCACGAACAGGGTGAACAGGGTGCCGATGGCCAGTCCCGCCACGATGACGATGCCGATGCTGAAGCGCTGGGCCGCGCCCGCCCCCGAGGCATAGAGCAGGGGGATCAGACCGGCGATCATGGCTGCCGTGGTCATCAGGATGGGGCGCAGACGCACCTTGGCGGCCTGCATCACGGCCTGCATCCGGTTCAGGCCGTGCAGCAGCTGCTCCTCCTTCGCCACCTCGCAGATCAAAATACCATGCTTGGTAATCAGACCGACCAGGGTGATGAGACCGACCTGGGAGTAGATGTTCATGGTGGCCATGCCCCATGCCAGGGCGATCAGCGCGCCGCTGATGGCGAGCGGCACCGACACCATGATCACCAGGGGATCGCGCACCGATTCGAACTGGATGGCCAGCACCAGGAAGATGATGGCCAGGGCCAGGGCGAAGGTGGCGTAGAGCGCATTGCCTTCGGTCACGAACTGGCGGGCTTCCCCCATGAAGTCATAACGATAGCCTTGGGGCAGCTTCTCTTCCGCGGTGGCCTTGAACCAGTTGATCGCATCCCCCATGGCCACGCCAGGTGCCGGAACGGCGCCTATGGTGGCGGAGTTCAGCTGGTTGAAGTGGGGCAGGGCACGGGGCTCGCCCACCACCTCAATCTTGATCAGGCTGCCCAGCGGGATCGACTTGCCGTCGGCGGCACGCACGTAGTAGCCCTTGAGGGACTCGGGGTTCAGGCGGTACTTGCGTTCCACCTGCGGGATCACCTCGTAGGAGCGGCCATCCAGATCGATACGGTTGACGTAACCGTCCGCCATCATGGTGCCCATGGTGATGCCGATGTCCTGCATGGTGATGCCGTAGGCACCCGCCTTGTCCTTGTCGATGCTGATCTTCATGGTGGCCGAGTCGTAGTTCAGATCGAGATCCGAATAGACGAACTGGCCGTTGGCCTGGGTGGCCGCCAGCATCTCACCCGCGATCAGGAACAGGCTCTCGAAGCTGTTCGGGGTGGTGATGACGAACTGGATGGGCAGACCGCTCGACGCACCCGGCAGCTCGGGGAACTGGAAGGTGGTGATGGCCATCCCGGGGATGCCCTGCACCAGACCGGCGACCCGATCCAGCACCTCTTTCTGGCTCGCCTCACGCTGGCTCCAGGGCACCATGGAGGCGATGCCGAAGGCCTGGTTGGCGTTGAACACCCCGGAGAAGACCTGGGAGTAGGCGATCTCGGGCTGGTCGTCCAGGATCTTGTTCACGTCCGCCATGGTGTTTTCGATGTAGTCCAGGTTGGCGTTGGAGGGCGCCGTGCCCAGCACGGCCATGACCCCCTTGTCCTCGGACGGCGCCAATTCGCTCGGGATGAACTTGAACAGCAGCGGCAGGCTGGCGAACACGATGACGGCGAACAGGATGACCACGATGCGCTTTTGCATCACGGCATGCAGCATGCTGTCGTAGCGGGCCGTCATCCGGTCCAGCAGATCGTGCACGGTACGCTCGAACTTGCCCGGCTCCTCGTTGGCCCTGAGCATCTTGGCGCACATCATGGGCGACAGGGTCAGGGCGATGATGCCGGAGACGAAGACCGCCCCCGCCAGGGTCAGCGCGAACTCCTTGAACAGGGAGCCTGTGATGCCCCCCATCAGGGCGATGGGCGCGTACACCGCGGCCAGGGTGACCGTCATGGCGATGACGGGCACGGCGATCTCCCGGGTGCCTATGATGGCGGCCCGGAACGGCTCTTCCCCTTCCTTGATGTGACGGTCGACGTTCTCCAGCACCACGATGGCGTCATCCACCACCAGGCCGATCGCCAGCACCATGGCCAGCAGGGTCATCAGGTTTATCGAGAAGCCGAACATGTCCATCATCATCACCACCCCGATGAGGCTCAGCGGTATGGTGATGATGGGGATGATGACCGCCCGGAACGAACCCAGGAACAGGGTGATCACGACCAGCACTATAGCGGCCGCCTCCAGTATGGTCTTGATGACCTCGTGGATGGACTCGTTGATGGCGATGGTGGAGTCATACAGGACGTTCACCTGCATGGTGCTCGGCATGTTGCTCTTCAGGCTCGGCAGCAGCTCCAGCACATCGTGGGCGATGTTGATGGGGTTGGCGGTCGGTGCCGCGTTGATGGCCAGTACCACGGCCTCGCGGCCGTTGGCGCTGGCGCGATAGATGTCGTGGCTCTTCTCCAACGACACCTTGGCGATGTCGGAGAGGCGGATCACCTTGCTGTCCCGGGTCGCCACCACCAGGCGCTTGAGCTCCTCGATGTTGCTGACCTGGGTTTCGGCGTTGCCGTTGAACAGGGTGAAGTAACCCGTGGCCTGGCCGGTGGCAGACTGATAGTTGTTGCTGTTGAGCACAGTCATCACGTCGCTGGAGGTCAGGTCAAAGGCGGCCATCTTGGCCGGATCCAGCCACACCCGCAGGGCGAACTCGACCCCACCGTACAGATCCACCTTGGAGACCCCCCCCACGGTGAACAGCTGGGGCTTGATGACCCGTTCCAGGTAGTCGGTGATCTGGCTGGAGTTGAGCTCAGGGCTGGTGAAGCCCATGTAGAGCACCGCCGTGGTGGAGCCGGTGGAGGAGGTGACCGAGGGGTCTTCCGCCTCTTTGGGCAACTGGGAACGCACCGAGTTGACCTTGGCCAGGATGTCGGACAGCGCGGCATTGGGATCGGTGTTCAGCTTCATGTAGGCCGTTACCGTGGAGCTGCCCAGCTGGCTCGAGGAGGTCATGAAGTCGATGTTGTCGGCTTGTGCGACCGCCTGCTCCAGCGGCTGGGTGATGAAGCCCTGGATCAGGTCCGAACTGGCGCCGTAGTAGCTGGTGGTGACCGTGATCACCGTGTTGGTGACCTCGGGGTATTCCCGCACCTGCATCTTGAAGATGGCCTGGAAGCCCAGCAGGGCTATCAGGAAGCTGAGCGAGATCGCCAGCACCGGCCGTTTTATGAATATGTCGGTAAATCGCATCGCAGATCTCCGCGTTTACAGCATCGGGGTTTGTGCCGGGACGGCGAGGGCATCGTTCTCGACCACGCGTACCTTGGTGTCGTTGCTCAGGCGAACCTGGCCCGACAGCACGATTTGATCGCCGGCCTTGATGCCGGAGAGCACATGGACGTCGTTGCCACGGCGCTCACCCGCCTTGACCACTACCTGCTTGGCGCGTTTCATGCCGTCCACCTCGTGAATGACGTAGACGTTCTCGCCATAGAGGGTGAAGGAGATGGCGGACTGCGGGATCACGATCTGATCCTTCACCGTGGGCAGTATGATGCTGGCGCGGGCGAACATGCCGGAGCGGAGCTGACCCTCGTTGTTCGGGATGTCCGCCTGCACCTGGACCAGGCCGCTCTGGTAGTTGACCGCAGGTTCGATGGCGGTGATCTGGCCGTCAAACTGGGTCTGGGGATAGGCATCCACGTTGATCTTGATGGTCTGGCCCAGGGTAATCCTGGAGATGTCGGTCTGGGGCACGGTGAAGCGCAGGCGCATCACGCTGGTGTCTTCCAGCCGCACTATCTCGGTTCCCGGCTCCAGGTACTGACCGAGGAAGACGTTGCGCAGGCCCACGGCGCCGCTGAAGGGGGCGCGCACTTCGCGACGGGCTATGGTGGCCTTCAGGCTGTCGATGTCCGCCTCCAGGGAGCGGTAGCTCGCCTCGGCATCATCCAGCTGGTCCCGGGAGATAGAGTTCTTCTGGTACAGGTTCTTGTAGCGCTCGAACTTGGCCCGGGCCGCCGGCAGTCTGGCCTGGGAAGAGTTCAGGTTGGCCTTTTCCACGCTGGAGTCCAGGCTCAGCAGCAGCTGATCCGCCTTGACGTGCGCCCCGGATTCAAACCGGATGGCGTCGATGGTGCCTGACAGCTCGCTGGAGAGGGTGACCCCCTGATTCGGCTCGATGAAGCCGATCGCCTCTATGGTGGGGACCCAGTCCTGGGCCTTGGTCACCATGGCGGTCACCGGGAACTCTGGCTCGGGTCGATTGGCCATGAACTCTGCGATCTTCTTCTGTTTGAACATATTGAAACCGATGACACTGCCAAACAGGGCGAGTGCTATCAGCAGCATGACGGCCATCCACTTTTTCATGAACAGGCTCCTGTGATGGAAACATTAGGGTTTAAAATGGCATTCCAGCTGGCCCGGATGACCGTCTCCAGCTGTTCCTGCGTCAATTCGAAATCGTGAACCCGGCGTTGCTGTGCCAGGTTGGCCACGCAATCCAGACTCAATGCCTGCAACACCAGGACGGGGAGGTCGATGAAGAGTCCCTGCTGGCGTCCCTGCTCGAAGAAGCGCTCAAGTGGCGCCCACGTCGCCATTATGACCGGATCCCGCTCCAATTCAGCCCCCAATGGAGAACTTTCGTACTGCAATTTGCACTTGAGTGCATTGGGGTAGCTGGTAAAGATGGCATCTATGTTGAGCCAGAGGCGGCGATACTGCCGGTATGACACCTCCTCTATCTGCACGCCCTCCATGACCAGGGGATGACATTTGAGAATAGTGTGCTGATAGAGCTGGCGGATCAGATCATCCTTGTCGCTGAAGTAGCGATAGATGGTCCCTGCCGCCACCTTGGCTTTCTTGGCGACCACGGCAATGGAAAGGCCGTAGAAGCCTTGCTCGCCGAGGATCTCGTGAGCCGCTTCAAAAATGCGTTCTTTCTTATCCATGGTTATCAGAAATCAATGACTGAATGAACGTTCATTCATTCTAGGTGGGTCGTGAGGCAAGTCAAGACTCTGCCCGTCATCGATCGCTGTATGGTGGCTGTATGAGGGGAGTCAAAAGTAGCGGGTAAAGCTGGATCCAGGCTGAACAAAACAAAAATACTTGAAAAGGACCGAAAGTGATTGAAAAACAGTCACTTGATTCTTTGTGTCAAAAAAAGAGTGGACAAGGTGAGCGCCATCATCAATAATGCGCCCCGTTCGACAGCGTAGCGCCCGTAGCTCAGCTGGATAGAGCGCTGCCCTCCGGAGGCAGAGGTCACAGGTTCGAATCCTGTCGGGCGCACCATCCAACGTGCGCCGGTTAAACGGGCGTGTTGAAGAACGAAAAACAGCTGTGGTGGCTGTAGCTCAGTTGGTAGAGTCCCGGATTGTGATTCCGGTTGTCGTGGGTTCGAGCCCCATCAGCCACCCCATTTTACAGCTTGTCAGGTATGCGAAGGTGGCGGAATTGGTAGACGCGCTAGCTTCAGGTGTTAGTGCCCCCCGGGTGTGAGGGTTCGAGTCCCTCTCTTCGCACCATACTTGCTGTATAACGAGGATGACCACAGGGTCGTCTTTGTTTTTTGTAAAATCAAAATAGTTTCGGTGATTAGCGCAGCCCGGTAGCGCATCTGGTTTGGGACCAGAGGGTCAAAGGTTCGAATCCTTTATCACCGACCACATTCTGAAAAACCCCGCCATGCGGGGTTTTTTGCTTTCTGTCCTCTGGCGGCCTTTCCGCTCTGTCACGTCTGTTTACAATTCAGTTAGCTCTTTCCCGTACAGGCTTCGGGTATGCTGGGGCTGACCCGCTATCCGCGGGCATTCGTGATCGAACACACTGCAGGCCTGCATGCCCTATGTCCCCTAACACTGTTCGCGCCAACGCCCTGGCGCTGGCTGTCGTGGCCCTCGGTGGCTGCGCCTACAAGCCGCAACCCGACGAGCTCCTGATGGGGGCCGCCCCCATGCAGAGCCCCCCCCTGCCTCGGCGCTGGTGACAGACGGGGGCTTCTGCGTGGCCATGGATGCCCGGGAGCGGCTGATCACCCAGCCTTGTGACCTGAGTGTCCGCCAGCAATTCAGCTGGGATGCCGGCGCCCTGCAACTGGCGCAGCGTTGCCTGGTCGCCAGAGGGGAGGGAGAGCTGGCCATGACCGAGTGTGGAGATGAGAGCCGCCAATGGCAGTGGCAGGGGGATCGTCTGTTCAACCGCAAGACCGGCCTCTGCCTGGACGTGGCTGGACGTCGCCACCAGCCGGGAACACCGCTGCGACTGGCCGAATGTTACGGCGGCGCCAACCAGAGTTTCGCGTGGCAGCCGGAAGAGGGGATGATGACACTGCCGGATCTGAAAAGCCTTATCCGCTGAGGCGCAGGTCGTTGCAGAGGATGGTGCCATGGGCAGGGGATGCCCATGGCGGAAGGGGTCAGGCGACGTTGACGCCGGTCAGTGCGAACAGCTGCTCCAGATAGACGGCGACACCGTCTTCATCGGAAGTGAGGGTCTGCTCGTGGTGCGCCAGGGCCAGCTTGAGGCGATCGTGGGCGTTGCCCATCACCACACCACGACCCACCATACTCAGCATCTCGAAGTCGTTCATGCCATCGCCGAAGGCCACCGCCTGGGACATCTCCAGCCCGTGCTGCTCCAGCACGGCGCGCACGGCATTGCCCTTGTGCACTCCGGCGTGCATCACCTCGAGACAGTCCGGCAGGGAGAAGGTGACGTTGATCCGGTCGCCGTAACGCTGGTTGAGCTCGGCCTCGATCAGCAGCAGCTTCTCGTGGTCGCCGATGTAAAACACCTTGTTGATCTTGTCCAGCGGGTGGCTTGCGAGATCGGTCAGACGGTAGCTGAAACCGGAGTCGTGATGGAACTGCAGCAGCCAGGGCATCTCCTCTTCCACCAGCCATTCGTCGCCGTAGTAGACGTTGATGTGGATGGAAGGGTCGCGCTCCAGCGCGATCAGCTCGGCCGCGACCGTGCTCGGCAGCGCCTGGTTGTAGACCAGATGATCCTGCTTGTCGTGCACCACGGCGCCGTTGGAGGTGATGAGATAGATATCGAGTCCGAGGGTGTCGCGGATGCTGCGCACGTCCACATGATGCCGGCCTGTGGCCACCACGAACTTGACACCCTGTGCCACCAGGCGGTGCAGGGTATCCCGGGTACGGGGGGAGATCTGGTGCTGCCCGTTGAGCAGGGTACCATCGAGATCGGATACAACGACCTTATACATCATCACCTCGGGGTTACGAATGAAAGCGGGAGCAGTGTACAGCAACCGCTCCCGCGACCCCATTTATTTAGGGGTACAAAAAATAACCAGCCGCTAGTAGCGTGCGAAGAAGGCCAGGGTTGCGTTGAGCGCGGCCTGGCGCTGGGGATCCGCCTCGATGAAAAGCTCGTGCCAGGCCCCCTCGATGCGAAGCGGCTTGCCCCCTTCGCAACGGGCGTTGGCACAGAAGGCATCCTGCGCCGCGTTGTCTACCACGCTGTCGTCGCCGGCCTGCAGCACCAGCAGCGGCGTCTTGATGGCGCCCGCGTCGGCCACGGCGGCATCGGAGCCGGCGATGCCCTGGTGGATCCAGTGGGCTGTGGCCCCCCCCAGCCGGATCTGCGGATGCTGCGCATAGACCTGCCGGAAGGCCTGATAGCGCGCCTCGCTGTGGGTCAGCTCGTTGTCGGCAAAGCCGTGATCCTCGTAAGGCCCCTGGCCAGGACCATAAGGGGCCTCGCCAAACCAGCCCCCGACCCTGCCCATGGTGGCCGCCAGCCCCTTGGCCAGCCACTTGGGCAGGCCGCCCAGATTGATGCCCATCATGGGGGAGGAGAGCACCGCCGCCTGGATGTCGCCCGGCCAGCGCTCCAGATAGCGGGCCGAGATGGCGCCACCCATGGAGTGGGCCAGCAGGAACAGCTTGGCGGGCTTGTCCTGCGCGATCACCTCGTCATGGAACTGCTTGAGATCCACCACATAATCGTCGAACTGGTCGACATACCCCTTCTCGGGATCCACCAGCATCCGGCCGGAGAGCCCCTGGCCGCGGTGATCGATGAGGTAGAGGCTGTAGCCCTGGCGCCACAGATCCCAGGCCAGCTCCTGGTACTTGAGATAGCTCTCGACCCGGCCGTTGACGATGAGGATGGCTCTGTCCACCTTGGCCTGGCGCAGGGCGGCGTAGCGGATGGTGATCCCGTCCTTGCCCTTGAAGGCCCCCTCGACGGCGTGCTGGCGCCAGAAGTCGGGCAGGGTCTGCTGATAGAGGGCGGGGACCTCGTGCTCTGTGGTGAGTGGGACGGCATGGTTCACGGCAAGGGCTCCGGCAGAAAACAGGGTCAGGGCCAGCAAGGGCAGGCAGTTAATTTTCATCGTCGGGATACTCCATCTCCATCGTCTCTTCCTGTTGTGCGGCCCACCCCTTGCGGGTCAGCTGCATCTGCTGCCACCAACGCTCGTCCGCCAGGATTTCGCCGGCCGGGCCGAGCTGGGGGTAGGGCATCTCTTTCTCCTTGCAGAGCTGGGCATAGACGGGATAGCCCCCCTCGAACAAGATGGTGTTCTGCTCTTCCAAACTGAGCGGACAGCCGCGCTGGTAGCAGCCGGCCAGCTGGCGCTGGCGCTGGGCCTCATAGAGGATGGCTGCGGCGGCCACCGAGACGTTGAGGGACTGCACCATGCCCACCATGGGGATGACGATATGGTGATCGGCCAGGGCCAGCGCCTCTTCACCGATGCCGTGCTTCTCCTGGCCCACCAGTATGGCGGTGGGCCTGGTGTAGTCGATGGAGCGAAAGTCCACCGAGCTGTCGGAAAGGTGAGTCGCCAGGATCTGCATGCCGGAGGCTTTGAGTTCGGCCACCGCGCTGCCGATGTCCGGATGCAGCTTCACGTCCACCCAGTTCTGGCTGCCGCGGGCGGTGCCCTTGCGCTTGTGGATCCAGCTCTTGGGCCAGACCGCGTGCACCCGGTGAATGCCGATGGCGTCGGCGGTACGCACGATGGCGGCCAGGTTGTGCGGCTTGTGGACCTCTTCCATGCAGACGGTCAGGTCGAGCTGGCGTTGGGCCAGCATGTCGGAAATGCGTTTGAAGCGTTCAGGAGTCATATCAGTTTCTATGTCGTGAGGCTTGTGCACGCATCTCTTGCATGCAGACGGTCAAATCGAGCTGGTGTTGGGCCAGCATGTCGGAAATGCGTTTGAAGCGTTCAGGAGTCATGTCGGTTTCTATGTCGTGAGGCTGGTCCACGCAACAAGGCTGGTGGCCTGCCGCATGGGGCCATGGGTATCTCTTGAAAAGCAGCAGGCGGCTTGCGCCGCCTGTGTTCAGTTCTTCTGTCGGCTCACCCTGAGCACGTTGGGCATCACCCGGATCTTGCGCATGATGTTGGCGAGGTGGATCCGGCTCTTGGTGGTGATGAGCAGGGTGACCACATAGACCCGGCCATCCTTCTCCTCGGTGCTGATGGCGTGGATGTTGGCACCGGTGGCGGCAATCACGTTGGCCAGCTCCGCCAGGGCGCCCTGGTGGTTGACGATCTCGATGCTGATGCCGGTGCGGAACTCCTGTTCCTGCTCCTTGTCGACTTCCCACTGTACCGGCAGGTACTTGTCCGGTTCGCGGCTGTAGCCCTTGATGTTGCGGCAGGACTCCTGGTGGATCACCAGGCCCTTGCCCGGGCTGATGTGGGCGATGATGGCGTCCCCCGGAATGGGGCGGCAGCAGTTGGCGAAGGTGACCAGCATGCCGTCGGCCCCCTTGATCGGCATCTTCTTGCTGGTGGATTTGGGCTGCTCTTCCGGTGGCAGTTCATCCCCCAGCATGCGGCGCGCCACCATGACGCTCATGGCGTTGCCAAGGCCTACGTCGGCCAGCAGCCCCTGCAGGTTCTCGTGTTTGGTGTCGGCCAGCACCTGCTTGACGCGGGCTTCCGGGATGTCTTCGATGTTCTTGGCGCCGAGCGCATGGTTCAGCAGGCGGCGGCCCAGCACTACCGACTCCTCGGTGCGCAGGTTCTTGAGGAACTGGCGGATCTTGGAGCGTGCCTTGGTGGTCACCACGAAGTTGAGCCAGGCCGCGTTCGGGCGGGCGCCCGGCGCCGTGATGATCTCCACCGTCTGACCCGAGTGCAACGGGCTGCTGAGCGGGTAGGGGTGGCGGTCGACCCGGGAGCCGACGCAGGCGTGGCCGATGTCGGTGTGCACCGTGTAGGCGAAGTCCACCGGGGTGGCGCCGGCGGGCAGCTCCATGATGCGCCCTTCCGGCGTGAAGACGTAGATCTCGTCGGGGAAGAGGTCGGTCTTGACCCCCTCGATGAACTCGAAGGAGCTGCCGGCGCTCTGCTGCAGCTCCAGCAGGCTCTGCATCCAGCGCTGGGCGCGGATCTGCGCCGTGGTGCCCGAGCTGTCGCCATCCTGCTTGTAGGCCCAGTGGGCGGCGACCCCCTTGTCGGCCATCTGGTCCATGAACTCGGTGCGGATCTGCACCTCCACCGGCACACCGTGCGGCCCCACCAGGGAGGTATGCAGGGACTGGTAGCCGTTGGTCTTGGGGATGGCGATGTAATCCTTGAAGCGACCGGGGCGCGGCTTGTAGAGGCTGTGCATCTGCCCAAGCACCCGGTAGCAGGTGTCGATGTCCTTCACCCGGACACGGAAGGCATAGATATCCATCACTTCGTGGAATTGCAGCTCTTTTTTCTCCATCTTGTTGTAGATGGAGAACAGGTTCTTCTCGCGTCCACTCACCTGGGCGTCGATGCCGGCTTCCCGCAGACGCCCCTCAATCTCGCTCTGGATGGAATCGATGATCTCGCGGCGGTTGCCGCGGGCGCGACGCACCGATTCCCGCAGCACGCGGGAGCGCATGGGGTAGAGCGCCTCGAAGCCGAGCTCTTCCAGCTCGTTCTTCATGGTGTGGATGCCGAGACGGTTGGCGATGGGGGCGAAGATCTCCAGGGTCTCGCGGGCGATGCGGCGGCGCTTGTCGGGCCGCAATGAGCCCAGGGTGCGCATGTTGTGGGTGCGGTCGGCGAGCTTGATCAGGATGACCCGGATGTCCTGGGTCATGGCCATCATCATCTTGCGGAAGTTCTCGACCTGGGCTTCCTTGCGATCGCGGAACTTCAGCTTGTCGAGCTTGGAGACGCCGGACACCAGTTCGGCGACCGCGTTGCCAAACAGCTCGGCCAGGTCGTCCTTGGTGACAGGGGTATCTTCGATGACGTCGTGCAGCACGGCGGCCATCAGGGTTTCGTGATCGAGGCGCATGTCGCCCAGGATGCGGGCCACGGCAACGGGGTGGGTGATGTAGGGTTCACCGCTGGAACGCATCTGTCCCTGGTGAGCGTCGCGGGCTACCACATAGGCTTGCCTGAGCTTCTCAACCTGCTCGGGTGGCAGGTAGGAACTGGCTATTTCTTTAAGGTTTTCAAATAAATACAAGACAGTCCCCGCAGCGGTTAAACGGCAATCCGTGAAATTGAGGGTATGCCCTCGAGTTTGCGAGGTTTTCGAGCGGTTGTAAATGGGGATAACAGCCGGCACCCGGGCGGGCGCCGACTATGGGAAACGACTGACTTAGCCGCGACCTTCGGCGATGGCGGCAACGGCAGCCAGCTCGGCGGCTTCCTGCTCTTGCTGCTCATAACGGTCCTGGGTATCCATCACCTGGTTGTTGACCAGACCCAGTTCGATCTCGCGGAGGGCGATCACGGTCGGCTTGTCGTTCTCTTCGTCGACCAGGGGATCCTTGCCTTGTACCGCGATTTGACGGGCGCGGCGCGCGGCGACCAGCACCAGGTCAAAACGGTTACCTACCTGTTTTACAGCATCTTCTACAGTAACGCGGGCCATGCGGGACTCCAGTGTTTGGGCTTTCTGTGATTGAAAAAGCGGTGTTTAAAAATGACGCAAAAGTTTACTTGTTTTTGGCTTACTCTGCCAGTAGCTGTTTCAGCAAGTTTTGCTGGGCCTGCTGTTGCTGGCGCAATTCCAGGCGCTGGCACTCTATGATGGCCCTGAGCTGGAACAGTGCCTGCTCAAAGTCTTCATTGATGATGACATAGTCATATTCGTCATAGTGCACCATTTCGGCAATGGCTTTCTCCATCCGGCCCCTGATCACCTCGGCACTGTCCTGGCCACGGCCGATCAGGCGGCGCTCCAGCTCCTCGCGGCTGGGGGGCAGGATGAAGATGGACTTGGTCGGCATCAGTTCGCGGATCTGGCGGGCCCCCTGCCAGTCGATGTCGAGGAAGACGTCGATCCCCTGGGCCAGGCAGGCCTCGATGGCGGCGCGGGAGGTGCCGTAGTAGTTGCCGAACACCTCGGCCCACTCCAGAAAGTCGCCGCGCTCGATCAGCTCCTTGAAGGTCTCCACCTGCACGAAGTGGTAGTGCACCCCGTGTTCCTCGCCGGGACGGCTGGCGCGGGTGGTGTGGGAGACCGACAGCTGCATCTTGCCTGCGCTGTTGTGTTTGGTCAGCAAGGCGTTGAGCAGACTGGACTTACCGGCCCCGCTCGGGGAGGAGATGATGTAGAGAGTGCCTTGTTGCGCCATGTCTGTACCTTTAAACGATGAGCCGCGCTTTGGTTGTAGCAGAGGCCGCCGTCTTGTGCCCGACAGGGAGACGGTTGCTCGCAATACGCGGAAGAATCAGAGCCAGGAGGATGTAAAGGCGGCGAATGTTAGCAGATGGGGGCGGATAAAAAAACGGCCGGAATCATATTCCAGCCGATCAAAATATTCGTAGCTTGCTGCGGGAGCGTTACCCACATTGGCCGCCATTCTGCCTCCGGTGCCGGGGAAGGGCCATCAGATTATCCCTGCCTCATGGCTCGGAATTTCCGAGTTGCCCCGGGCGGGCAGGAGATGGCGAGCGGCGCAGAGGCGGTCGAAGGCGGCGATGACGCTCTCGCGGGTTATTTTGCTCATGGCGTCCGGATCCTTGAGGCGGGTACGCCAGTCGAGCTCGGCCAGCGGCTTGCCGGTCTCCAGCTCGATCAGTTCCTGATAGACGCTGACCAGGTAATCGCGGCACAGGTAGGGGCCGGTGCGCGCCGGGTTGTGGTGGGCGTAGAGGCCGATCACCGGTGTCCCCACCAGGGTGGCCATGTGGGCCGGGCCGGTATCCGGGGCCAGCACCAGGCTGGCTTCGCTGATCAGCGCCAGCAGCTGCTTGAGGTTGGTCTGCCCCACCAGATCCACCGGTTTGCTGCGGCTCAGGCGCTGGATCTCGGCGGCGAGATCCCGCTCCAGCCTGGCCGGGCCGCCGCACAGATAGACCAGAAAGCCCTTGCCGGCCGCGTGATCCGCCAGGGCGGCATAGCCTTCGGCCGTCCAGTTCTTGAAGGGTTTGCTCGCGGCGGCGCAGATGAGCAGGGTCGGTTTGCCGCCGATCGTCTCCCTGGCCCAGGCCTGGTGCTCGGCGCTAAGGGGGAGCTGCCAGTCAGGGGTCAGATCTTCGATGCCGAGCTCTTTGGCAAAGGCGAGAAAGCCGTCCAGCACGTGGGGGGAGGCGGGCGAGGGGACGCTGTGGTTGGTGAACAGCCACTGGCCGTCGCTGGCCCGCTCCCGGTCAAAGCCGAGCTTGACCTTGGCGCGGATGCCTAAGGTGGCGATGCTGGCTCGCAGGGCCGCCTGCAGATGGAGCAGTGCATCGAACCTGCGTCCCTTTAGGGTGCGCCAGAGATCGCGATAGCCACGCCAGCCCTTGCTCTTGTCGAAGGGGATGACCTCGACGCCGGGCAGATCGGCAAACAGCGTTGCCTCTATCTTGCCGGTGATCCAGGTGATGCGGGTCTGGGGCCACGCCCGCTGGATGACGCGCACCAGCGCCAGCGCGTGGCAGCAATCCCCGATGGCGGAGAGCCGCAGGATGCAGATGGAGGAGGGCGGCGTTTGGAACAGCGGCATGATGTGGCGCAACGATGGCAAAATGGATGGATGGCATTATGCAAACTCCCCTGCGGATTGTAAAATTGCGCCAGCTGCCCGATCGGCACAGTCCCCTGAAGGGGGGCCCTGCATCCCACTATCGACCGGAATTCTCATGATGCTGACACAGACCACCCACAACCAGATCTGCTGGTATGCCGACGGTGCCTTCCGCGATCCTTCCCCCTCCCTGTTCGATCCGGCCTGGTGGCAGACCCATCGTCAGGTGGTGGGTTCCTCCATCGGCCGCGGAGTGACCTGGTTCGTGAAGGATGAGTCGCGCCACCTGGTGCTGCGCCACTACTACCGTGGTGGCATGGTGGGCAAGCTGGTGCGGGATCGCTTCTGGTTCGAAGGGGTTGAGTCGAGCCGGGCCATGGCCGAGTACCGCCTGCTGGCCACCCTGAGCGAGCAGGGACTGCCGGTGCCGCGCCCGTTCGCGGCGCGCATGGTCAAACAGGGGCCCTTCTATCGGGCCGACATCCTGATCGAGCGCATCCGCGGTGCCAAGGATCTGGTGGCCCTGCTCAAGCAGGGGCCGATCGCCGGTGAGGTCTGGCACAAGATAGGCAAGACGGTGCGCCAGCTGCACGATGCCGGCGTCTATCACGCGGATCTCAACAGTCACAACCTGCTGCTCGACAAGGAGGGCAAGGTGTGGGTGATCGACTTCGACAAGGGGGCGATCCGCTCCCCAGGCAGCTGGCAGCAGGCCAATCTGGAGCGGTTGCTGCGCTCCTTCAACAAGGAGTCCCAGCTGCATACCAGTTTCCACTTCGTGCCGGAGAACTGGCATGAACTGATGAATGGCTATCAGGACAAGACGGACTGAACCCGGTCTCCACTTCGTGTCTGGAGGCTGGCAGGCACTGATAAAGGGCTATCAGGACAAGACGGACTGAACCCGACCTCCACTTAGTGTCTGGAGGTTGGCAGGCTCTGATAAAGGGCTATCAGGGCCTGGAGGGGTGAGGAAGTGGTGCTGGCGCGGTTGCTCGGCGCCAGTGCCAATGTTACTTATTGAGAGTGTTTGATTGGTCAGATATTCGGATCCGGTGTCGAGGCGCGTGATGGAAAGGTATGAGACTCCCAGGGTTGAGGTCACCACTCCCCTTGAGGTGACGCTGATGGCACAAGCCATGGCGATGTTGGAGGCCGGGATCTGGACCTGGTCGGCCGAGCGCGGCCTGAGGCGCGATCCCTCCTGCCTGCAGCTGCTGGGGCTGGAGGGAAGCGAGCTGGATGATCTCGGCTGGCTGGACCGGGTGCACCCGGACGATGCCCCCCGCCTGGCCGAGGCCCTGGAGGCCTGTCAGGAGGGACGCAGCAGCGGGCTGCGGCTCGAGTACCGCATCCTGCACCATCAGGGCCATTACATCCGGCTGGAGGAGCGGGTTCGTCGCGACGAGCGGGGGCAGTTGCTGGGAGTGGTGCGCCATCTGGATGCGGCCATGCCGCCCCTGGACGATCGCCATGACACGGATCCCCTCACCGGCCTCGAGAGTCGCAGCCACTTCGAGATGCTGCTGGACGAGCGGCTGGCCAGCGAGAGCGGCAGCTTCTGTCTGCTGCAATTCAGCGTGGATCACCGCAGCAAGATCCTGCAGCTGTTCGGGGAGGCCGCCTGCGACGCCATGCTGGCCAAGCTGGCCCGTATCGTGCGCCGCGAGCTGCGGCGGGAAGATCCCTTCGCCCGCTGGGACGAGGACGGCTTCATCCTGATGCTGTCCCAGACCGATCGCCTGAGCGGGCTGGAGATCGCCGAGCGGCTGCGCCTCGAAATCGCCGATGCCAGCCTGCTGCCCCAGCGCCCGGTGACCGTCAGCATCGGCCTGGTGCAGAGCCAGAGTGCCGAGCAGCTCGATCATCTGCTGGCCCGACTGGCCTCCTGCCACGGCCAGGCGAAGCGGGAACACAACACCGTCGTCGGCTGATCTTCAGTCAGCGCTCACTCACCCGCGAATACCTGTGGAACCAAAGAGGGCCAGCCTGGGCGGGCCCGTTTCCTGTCAGCCTTCACTGACCCGGCGACGCTGGCAGACCCAGAGGGATGCCAGCATCAGCAGGGCGCCCAAGGTGAGCCTGAGCAGGTCGGTATCCTTGCCCCAGAGCACCAGATTGACCAGCAGGCCCGCCGGGATCAGGGCGTTGTTCATGATGGCCAGCACGCCGCTGCTGACCAGGGTTGCCCCCTTGTTCCACAGGAAGTAACCGAGCCCGGATGCCCCCACCCCCAGCCAGATCAGAATGCCCCATTGCAGGTTGCTGGTCGGGTACTGGGGCTGGCCCAGCAGCCACCAGGCTGGCAGCGCGATCACCAGGGCCCCCAGATAGAAGCAGCCGAACACGGCGAGCTGGGGCGGCTGCTCGGCCTCCCGTGCCAGCAGCACCTTGTAGCCCACCTGGCCCAGGGCGAAGCAGACGTTGGCCCCCTGCACCACCAGGAATCCCAGCACATAGCTTTCGGTCAGACCGTCGAAGCGAATGACGGCCGCACCCAGCACCGCCAGCAGGGCACCCCAGAGATAGGTCGGCTTGAAGCGGCCCTCCAGCAGATCGTGGATCAGGGTCACGTAGATGGGGGTAAAGATGGTGAACACCAGCACTTCCGGCACCGTCAGCAGCAGGAAGGAGTGGTAGTAGAAGAGGTACATGATGCCAAGCTGGATGGCGCCGAGCGCCATCAGCTTGGCGACCAGATCGGGGCGCAGCCAGCGGCGGCGCAGGAAGGGCAGGAACACCAGGCTGGCGAGGACGATGCGGGTCAGCACGGAGAAGTAGGCATCCACCTGGCCGGCGAGGTAGACCCCGATCAGGCTGAAGGAGAAGGACCAGAGCAGGGTAACCCCTATCAAGTAGTTCATGTGATTGAAATGTCGTCAATTGTCAATTTGGAGGGCGCTATGATGGCCGAGTTGGAAGGCGCGATCCAGCGTTTATGGGAAGGCTTGCCACAGATCGGAGCATTTGCCTTCGAGGCGAGCAACGGGGCTGGCTCCGCCACCGACTGGTGCGGCCGCGGCGAGGGGGTGGTGACGGTGACCGATCACCAGGGAGGCTGGTTGTTTGCCGAGCGCGGCCACTACACCACCCCCCATGGCCGGGTGCTGGCTATGCACAACCGTTTCTGGTGGCAGCGCACCCCGAGGGGGATTCTGCTCTCCCACCTGCGCTACGAGCAGCCGGTGGCGCTGTTCGAGCTGCTGCCCCAAGCGGATGGCCGCTGGCTCACCGCCGAGCCCCACCTGTGTGGCCAGGATCACTACAGTGCCGAGCTGACCGAGACAGAGGGCGGCTTCCTGCTCGGCTGGCAGATCCGGGGGCCGCTCAAGAACGAGCGGCTGAGCTACCGCTACGGGCCCGGGGGGCAGGCATAAAAAAACCGGCGCAGGGCGCCGGTAGAAGGGACAAATCGGAGGTTTTTTCAAAACGGTCCCAAAAAACAGGAGAGACTCACTCTCGTCACACACGCAGAGAGGGTCTTCAGGCACTCAGCGCATAGTTCAGCATGGCTTGCAGCTTGCTGTCGAAGAACCAGGGCAGCAGCACCATCAGCAGACCCAGCACCCCGGCCAGACGGTGGCGATACTGCCAGCTGGCGATCAGCACCAGGCCGCCGCAGAGCGTGGTCAGGATGCCTGACATGGGGCGGCCTCCCGCTGGTTGCGGCGCTGCTGGGCCCACTGGTTGAGGGCGACCGAGCCCAGGATCAGCGCCAGCGCCACACCCGTGGTGGACTGGATCTGCTCGCCGAGGAACAGGGCCCCCAGCATGACGCCGAACAGCGGCACCAGGTAGTTGCTGAAGGAGGCGAAGGTCGGGCCCGCCTTCTGGATCAGCGCCATATAGAGGAAGTAGACCAGACCGGTGCAGAAGATCCCCAGCATGGCGACGGCGCCCATGGCCTGCTGGCTCGGCAGGGTGAAGGCGCTCAGGTCCGCGACGAAGGGTGCGGCCAGCAGCAGCTGCGCGGCGGACGAGATCAGGATGTTGCGTGCCACCACCACGGGGTGATCCTTGGCGAAGCGCTTGATCATCAGCAGGCCGATGGCGAAGCAGCTGGCCCCGAACAGTATGGCCATGGCGCCGAGCAGGCCGGCATTCATGCCGCTGGCCAGCTTCGGCCAGAACAGCACCAGCACGCCGACGAAACCGATGAGCACGGAGACGAGGCCACCCTTGGTGATTCTTTCACCAGAAATAAACAAGGGGGCCGCCAAAATGGTCACAAAGGGGATACAACCCATGACCACGGCGGCGATGGCGCTGTCCACGTACTGCTGGCCCCAGGCCACCATGATGAAGGGGAGAGTGGCGTCGAGCAGGGCGATCAGCATGTAGGTGCGCCAGGGGGTGTGTTCGCTCTTGAGGCGCATGAACAGGCAGAGCAGGCCCAGGGTCAGGCTGCCACACAGGGCGCGGCCGGCCGCCACCAGGATGGGGGGCAGTTCCGCCACGGCCTGGTGCATAAAGATGAACTGGGAGCCCCACAACAGGCCGATCGCCAGCAACAACAGATAGCTACGCATTTGAATCTCCGATGTAATTCGCCTGCGCATTCTATGCAATCTGATACTATGCCAAAAATGAATTGTCGTCATTCAACTATGGCCAATATCGATGGAACTGCCCCTCTCCCGCCTCGACCTCAACCTGCTCACCGTGTTCGACATGCTGATGCAGGAGCGCAACGTCACCCGTGCCGCCGAACGGCTGCACCTCTCCCAGTCCACCGTCAGCCACGCCCTGGGGCGGCTGCGCAGTGCGCTGGATGACCCCCTGTTCGTGATGAGCCGGCGCGAGATGATGCCGACCGAGCGGGCCAAGGCGCTGGCGGGACCGGTACGCCAGGCGCTGGCCATGCTGGAGCAGGGGCTGCGGCAGGCCAAGGACTTCGATCCCGCCAACGCCCAGCGGGTGTTTCGCATCGCCACCCCGGGGTCGGTGGAGCACGGCCTGGTCCCGACGCTGGTAGAGCGCATGGTGCAGCTGGCGCCCCACTGCCGTCTGGAAGTGTGCGAGCTGGCGGACAGCGACTACGAGCGGGAGCTGGAGAAGGGGGAGCTGGATCTGGTGATCGGGTTCGCCGGCGCCAACCATCTCTCCCCCCGGCTGTGGCGGGAGGAGTGGTTCAGCAACCCCCTGGTCTGCCTGTCACCGCTTGGCAGCGCGCTGCCCGAGGCACTGGGGCCGGACGATCTGGTCAGTCGGCCCCACATCCACACCTCCAGCTGGGGCCACAGCCAGGCCATGGTGGATCTCTGGCTGGGGCGCTTCGGGGTGGAGCGGGAATTGGGTGTCCGACTGCCGAGCTTCATGGCGGTGCCGCCCCTGATGGCGACCGGACGCTACCTGGTGGTGGTGCCCGAGATGATAGGGCGCCACTTCTGCCGCCATTATCCGCTGCGCCTCCATCCGCTGGATCCCGCCATCCCCATCGTCTATCTGATGGCGGGCCACCCGCTCAGCGCCCACGACGAGGCGATCCGCTGGTTCAAGAGCCTGCTGCACGGCCTCGCCTTCGAGCGCTACGGCGAGGCCGCGCTGGGCACGCCGGCTCAGCGCAGCCCGGCGAAGTAGTCCAGCCCCATGGCTCCCTTCACCTCGGCCAGCACCTCGTCGGTGAGGGCCCGGGCCTGCAGCGTGCCCCGGTGCAGCAGCGCCAGCAGCTGGCCCTTGTCGGCGATGGCGGCCTGGCGCAGCTCCCGCATGGGGGCGAGCAGACTCTGCAGGCAGTCGTTCAGCTCCTGCTTGCAGCGCATGTCGCCGAGGCCGCCGCGCCTGTAGTGCGCCTTCATCTCGGCCACCAGGGCCTTGTCCGGGTGGAAGGCATCCAGATAGGCGAACACCGTATTGCCCTCCACCCGGCCCGGGTCGCTCACCTTGAGGTGCTCGGGGTCCGTGTACATGGCGAACACCGCCTGTTTGATCTCGTCGCTCGACATGCCGAGCTCTATGGTGTTGCCGAGGGACTTGGACATCTTGGCCTTGCCGTCGATGCCGGGCAGGCGGCCGGTGTCGCTCAGGATCGGTTGGCACTCGGTCAGCACCTCCTTGCCCACCAGGGCGTTGAAGCGGCGCACTATCTCGTTGGTCTGCTCCAGCATGGGCAGCTGATCCTCCCCCACGGGCACATGGGTGGCGCGAAAGGCCGTGATGTCGGCGGCCTGGCTGACCGGGTAGACCAGGAAGCCGGCGGGCAGGCTGCGCTCGAACCCTTTCTGCTGGATCTCCGCCTTCACCGTGGGATTGCGCTCCAGCCGGGCGACGCTGACCAGGTTCAGGTAGTAGCAGGTGAGCTCGGCGAGAGCGGGCAGGGCGCTCTGCAGGCAGAAGGTGGTCCTGGCCGGGTCGAGGCCGGCCGCCAGGTAGTCGGCCATCACCTCCAGCACGTGATCTGTCACCTTGGCCGGGTTGTGGCCGTTGTCGGTCAGCGCCTGCAGATCGGCGATCATCACGAACTGGCGGTAATGGTGCTGGGCCGCCACGCGCTGGCGCAGGGAGCCGACATAGTGGCCGATGTGCAGTTTGCCGGTGGGACGATCGCCGGTCAGTATGATGGGGTTGTGCATGTCACTCTCTCCGGTTGGGGTGGGCCGGGAGGCGACAAAGGGATGAAAACAATGACCGCCTCTCGGCGGTCACGGTGTTTTCTTTGGGAAAATTTACATAGAAAAGCAGCGCCGCCTGTTTAGAAGCGGCACCACCAGTTCTTGTGATTGAATGAGGTCATGTTCATGGCAAATCAAGCTACGCCTGTTTGATCACTTCTGCAAGGGCACGACCAGCAGATCGCAGGGCACGGTATTCATCAGCTGGCGGGCACTGGAGGTCAGCAGGCTCCAGAAGCTCTGACGATGGCCGCACACCAGCAGATCTATCTGGTAATCCTTGACCGCCTGGTTGACCCGCTCGCTGAGATCACCGCAGATCACCAGCTTCTTCTCGATGGGGTAGTCCACCGAGGCCAGGAAGGTTTCCAGCTTCTCCTTCGCCTCGGCGATCACCTGGTCCTGCACGTTGTCGATGTCGATGTCGATCATCTCGGTGTAGAGATCCTTGAGGTCCACATCCACATGGATCACCGACAGCTTGGCGCCGTTGGAGCGGGCCCGGTCGACCGCCTTCTCGATCACCTTGCGGTTGTCTTCCGACAGGTCGATCGCGGCCAGTACGTGTTTGTAATAGGTTCCATTCATGGGAGTTCTCCTCACTGATCCTGGGTCCACTATACCAATGTCTGCTGAAACTAAAACGGCGGCGTTGCCACAGTTTCAGGATTTGCATGGGCCCCGTACACCCGGGCTGCCGTGCCCGATGAAAAGGTAGTGCATATTTTGAACAGGAGTTTGAAGCCGATCACAGGCGGTCTATTGCCCCGACAGAGGGAGGGGCATAGGATGTGCCCGTGCTTCGCAATGAACACAAAACAACAAAAAGCATCTGAATACCGCTTTGGGGAGCCTCGCGCTCCCTTTTGTTTTTCTGCCCTTTTCCCGTCGATATTCCGCCCCATGTCAAGGTAATCCCCCGCCGCTTGGTTATGCTGTAGCCAGTTCCCTTGGCAAACCGTCGTGCGTCACCGGGCCCCGAGAGCGGGCCGGCCCGCCACGGACGTTCCTCCTGTTGCACCCCTTTCCCGGAGACTCCTCGATGATCATTCACCCGCAAATCCAGGGCTGTGTTGCCCGCAACTGCCACCCCATCGGCTGCCGCGCCGCCGTGATGCAGCAGATTGCCAGCGTCAGGGCGGCGGGATCGTTCAACGGGCCCAAACGGGTTCTGGTGCTGGGGGCCTCGTCCGGTTTCGGGCTGGCGTCTCGCATCGCGCTCGCCTTCGGTGCCGGTGCCGACACCGTCGGCGTGTCGTTCGAGCGCGGCCCCTCCGACAAGGGGCTGGGCAGCGCCGGCTGGTACAACAACATCTGGTTTCGCAAGGAGGCGGAGCAGGCAGGGCGCATCGCCGTCAACCTGATCGGCGATGCCTTCTCCGATGCCATGCGCCAGCAGGCCATCGAGACCATACGCCAGCAGCTCGGGCAGGTGGACCTGGTCATCTATTCGCTGGCGAGCGGCATCCGGGTGTTGCCTGACGGCACCCAGGTGCGCTCCGTGCTCAAGACCACGGGCCAGCCCTTCAGCGGCTGGGGGCTGGATCTGGAGCACGATGCCCTGGTGCAGCAATCCCTGGCTCCCGCCACCCCGGAGGAGATCCGCGACACCGTCACCGTGATGGGCGGCGAGGACTGGCAGCTCTGGATGCAGGCGCTGCAACAGGCGGATTGCCTCGCCCCCGGCGCGCAAACCGTGGCCTACTCCTACATAGGCCCCGAATCCACCTATCCCCTCTACCGGGACGGCACCATCGGCTATGCCAAGGAGCATCTGCACGCCACCGCCGAGACCATCAACCTGCAACTGGCGGAAGTCGGCGGCCACGCCTGGGTGTCGGTCTGCAAGGCGCTGGTGACCAAGGCGAGCGCCTATATTCCGGTGCTGCCTGTCTACCTCGGTCTGCTGATGGGGGTGATGAAGGAACGCGGTGTGCACGAGGGCTGCATCGAGCAGATGCAGCGGCTGTTCGCCACCAAGATGTACGGACCCAGAGGGGTGGTGGCCGACGGCAACCGGCTGATCCGGATGGACGACCACGAGCTCGACCCGGCCATTCAGGCCGCCGTCTCGGCGCTCTGGTCCAAGGTGACGCCGGACAACTTCCACGCCCTGGGGGACTTTGCCGGGCTGCGTCAGGATTTCCTGCAGCTCAACGGTTTCGGGCTGCCGGGGGTGGACTACGGGGAACCGGTGAGTGTGGCGTCGCTCACCGAGCTGACGCCCTGATCCTGACGGTAGGCCCGAGCCTACGCCTCAGGCGACGTTGCAGGCGAGTTCGTCCTGGGCCTGGGGAGCCAGGGCCAGGACGGTCTGGTTGCGCCCCTGGCGCTTGGCCTGATACATGGCCATGTCGGCCCGGTGGATGAGCTGGCCCAGGTTGTCATCGTCCGGTGAACGCTCCGCCACCCCTATGCTGATGGTCATGTGGGGGGCGGCAAGGTAGGCGATCCGGTTTCTCAGCTGTTCGGCAAGCCGCCAGCAGGTGGCGCCATCCTGCTCCATGGCCACCAGAAATTCCTCCCCGCCCAGGCGCCCGATCTGGTGCTGGTCCGGCGCCCAGCTCTTGAGCTCCCTGGCCAGTTGCCGGATGGCCTGGTCCCCGGCCTGGTGACCGTGCCTGTCGTTGATCTGCTTGAAATGATCGATGTCGATGATGATCAGGGTCAGGGGAACTTCCAGCTGCCACTGCTGCGCCAGCCGCTCCAGCAGGGCTCGCCGGTTCGGCAGCCCGGTCAGTTGATCGAAGGTAGCCAGCTTGTAGAGGTGGCGCGAGCTGCGGTGCAGCCGGTGAGTGGTGAGCCCGAGCAGCAGCAGGGCGCCGGCCAGCAGGCCGACCAGCATCAGCTGGTAGTAACGGGCGCTCTGCTGATGCAGCAGTTGCTGGCGCTTGCTCTCGTTCTCCTGCTGCAGCGCCCGGTTGCTGGCCTCGCTGCGGGCCAGATCCATCTCGGCCTGGAAGGCGGCAGCATGCTGACTCAGGGTCTGGTTGAAGTGCTGCTTGTAGTCGCTCACGTATTCACTGAGCGCCCGGTAGGCCTCGGGATAGCGTCCCTGATCGGCCAGCAGGCTGGCCTGCAGCGCCTTGCTGCTGGCTCCCGCGGCGCCCCGGGTGGTCAGCAGTTGCAGTGCCAGCTGCTTCTCGCCAGTGCCCTGTAGTGCCCGGGCCCGGGTCTCCAGCAGGCGTGCTCCGGCATCCGGATAACCCAGCTGCTGATAGAGCGCCTGGGCCTCGTCCAGGGTGCGCAGGGCACCCGCCCAGTCGCGCTGTGCGTTGAGCGCCATGGCCTGATAACCCAGGATGATGGCGCGGTAATCCGGTGCCAGCGCCGGGTTGGCCAGCAGGTTGTCGAGCAGTCGCCTGGCCTGGGCGGGGCGATCCGTATCGATATAGAGTCGCGCCATGTTGGCGCGGATGATGATCTGGCTGTTGGGCTCGTTCAGCAGCACCATGCGTTGCAGGGCCTCCAGATAATAGCCTTCGGCCTCCCGGGGCAGGCTCAGATCGGCATAGAGGTTGCCCAGCGTCATCAGCAGGCGGGCACACTGCAGGCTGGCGATGGGGGAGTCGGGCGCCGCCTGCTTGAGGCGGAAGGCGGTCTTGAGCTCGGCGATCGCCGCGCTCAGCTGCTGGGTGCGATAGAGGGCGAGTCCGTTGAGGGCGTGCCACTCCGACAGCAGGGCAGGGTGGTCGCCGATCTCGGGTTGCAGCAGCGCCAGCAGCCGGAGGGCCCGGTGCGGTTCTTCGGTATCCAGGGTGAGGGCCGCCTGCTGCAGCCGGAAATCCAGCAGTCGGGTGGTTTCATGGCGGGCGGTGGCCAGGGCGCGGGCACGGGCGTTGTCCAGCAGGGCGTCGGGATAGCGCCCCAGCGCCGCCTTGGCCAGGGATCTGGCATGAAACAGCTCCATCTCCTGCTGGGGGCTGGCATCGAGGCGTTGAAGATATCCGATAGGATCCCTTGCTGCCTGCAATTCTGCCTCGCTGAGCAAGGAGGGAGCGGCCTGCAGCTGGATCATCCAGAGCAGTGCCAGTGTCATAATGAATCTCATTGAATCCTGTCCCTGACCACTGGCGCCATCATAATGGCTGACGTCACCTACACCATGTTTCTTTGCTTCTCTATAACCGTATGGGGGACAGGATGAGGCGGGAAACCGTCATGACTGCGCGCGCCGACGGTCGTATCTGGTTGCGTCAGGATGCAACAGTGGCGACAATCGTGAGCAAATCACAGTGGAGAATCATCATGTTGGCCAAAGCCATGATCGAGAAGTTGAACGAGCAGATTAATCTTGAATTCTATTCCTCCAACCTCTACCTGCAGATGAGCGCCTGGTGCGAGGACAGGGGCTTTGAAGGGGCGGCCAACTTCCTGCGCCAGCACGCCGTCGAGGAGCGCCAGCACATGGAGCGCCTGTTCACCTATGTGAGCGAGACCGGTGCCATGCCGCTGCTGGGGGCCATCGAGGCGCCTCCCCACGAGTTCAACTCCCTTGGCGACATCTTCCGCACCACCCTTGAGCACGAGTACCACATCACCAAGTGCATCAACGGCCTGGCCCACGTGGCCTTCACCACCCAGGACTACTCCACCTTCAACTTCCTGCAGTGGTATGTGGCCGAGCAGCACGAGGAGGAGAAGCTGTTCAAGAGCATCGTCGATCGTCTGTCGCTGGTGGGCGAGGATGGCAAGGGCCTCTACTTCATCGACAAGGAGCTGGCCGAGCTGGCCAAGGGCGCTCCCGCCAGTATCATGGACGGCGCTGCCTGATAGTCGTGGACACTCAGTGTTCAGCCAGTACAATGACGGCCCCTTGCAAAGGGGCCGTTTTTTATTGGACATGCCATGAAACCGCGGCGATGGTTTCTGCCGGGTACAATGACGGTCTTTCGTACAGGGGCCGTTTTTCTTTTGATGGGTGAGTGATGATGAAGCAGCTTGACGTGGTGGTGATCGGCGCCGGGGCGGCCGGGTTGATGTGTGCGGCCCAGGCCGGTTATCGGGGCCGTTCCGTGCTGGTGCTGGACAACGCCAAGAAGCCGGGCCGCAAGATCCTCATCAGCGGCGGCGGTCGCTGCAACTTCACCAACCACCAGGCCGGGCCCCACGCCTTCCTCTCGGCCAACCCCCACTTCTGCAAGTCGGCGCTGGCGCGCTACACCCAGCAGGACTTCATCGATCTGGTGGACCGGCACGGGCTGCGCTATCACGAGAAGACGCTCGGCCAGCTGTTCTGCGACGAGAGCGCCAAGGAGATCGTCGACATCCTGCTGACCGAGTGCGACTGGGCCGGCGTGACCCTGCAGTTCCAGACCGAGATCCTCACCGTCAGCAAGACCGAAGAGGGCTTCATGCTGACCACCAGTCAGGGAGACGTCAGCTGCCACTCCCTGGTGGTGGCCACCGGCGGCCTCTCCATGCCCAAGCTCGGTGCCACCCCCTACGGCTTCAAGCTGGCGGAGCAGTTCGGCCTCAGGGTGCTGCCGACCCGTGCAGGCCTGGTGCCCTTCACCCTGCATCAGGCCGACAAGGAGGCCTTCGCCGATCTGGCCGGGGTCAGCCTGCCGGTGGCGGTGACCGCCGAGGATGGCACCCGCTTCAAGGAGGCCATGCTGTTCACCCATCGCGGCCTCTCGGGCCCGGCCATCCTGCAGATCTCCTCCTTCTGGCTGGCGGGGGAGAAGATCCACATCAACCTGCTGCCGGAGCTGGACATTCCGACGGCCCTCAAGGAGTGGGCCCAGGCCCACCCGGCCCAGGAGTTGAAGACGGTGCTGGGGCGCGAGCTGCCCAAACGCTTCGTCGACAAGCTGGTGGAGCTGGGTCAGCTGGTCAGCAAGCCGATGCGCCAGTACAACGAGCGGGAGCTGGAGGCCGTCGCCACCCTGCTGGGGGACTGGCAGATCCTGCCGAACGGCACCGAGGACTATCGCACCGCCGAGGTGACCCTGGGGGGGGTGGACACCAACGAGCTCTCCTCCAAGACCATGGAGGCGCGCAAGGTGCCCGGACTCTACTTCATCGGCGAGGTGGTGGACGTGACCGGCTGGCTCGGCGGCTACAACTTCCAGTGGGCCTGGTCATCCGGCTGGGTGGCCGGCCAGTACTGCTGACCTGCCCTTGTTCTCATCCACTTCAGACGCGGCCTCTCAGGCCGCGTTTTTTATGGTCGGCATTCCTCGCGGGCGCTAGCCCTTTCTGATGGTCGGCAAGCAGGCGGTCAGCAAGCCGATGAGCGGCAGGTAGGCGCAGACCTGATACACGGTCTCTATGCTGGTGGCATCCGCCAGCCGGCCCAGCAGGGCCGCCCCTATGCCCCCCATGCCGAAGGCGAAACCGAAGAAGAGGCCGGAGATGGTGCCGACCTTGCCGGGGACCAGATCCTGGGCATAGACCAGGATGGCGGAGAAGGCCGATGCCAGGATCAGGCCGATGATCATCGACAGCACCGTGGTCCAGAACAGGTCGACATGGGGCAGCAGCAGGGTGAAGGGGGCGACGCCCAGGATGGAGATCCAGATCACCCGCTTGCGGCCGATGCGGTCGCCGACCGGCCCGCCGAGCACTGTGCCCGCCGCGACGGCAAACAGGAAGGCGAACAGATGGAGCTGGGCTCTGTCCAGCGACAGGCCGAACTTGTCCATCAGGTAGAAGGCGTAATAGCTGCTCAGGCTGGTCATGTAGAAGAACTTGGAGAACATCAGCAGGCCCAGGATGGCCAGGGACCAGCCGATCTGGCGGCGACTAAGGCCGTTGCCGATCTGGGCCTTCATCCTGCGGTGGAAGTGGGCACCGTGCTGGCTTGACCAGCGCCCGACGAAGACGAGCACCACGACACCGACCAGGGCGAACAGGGAGAACCAGGCGGCGCTGCCCTGACCCTGCGGCACTATGATCAGGGCCGCGAGCAGGGGACCTATGGCCGATCCCAGGTTGCCGCCGATCTGGAACAGCGACTGGGCCAGGCCGGGCTGGTTGCCGGCCGCCATGCGGGCGACCCGGGAGGATTCCGGGTGGAACACCGACGAGCCCATGCCGATGAGCATGGCCGACAGCAGCACGGCGCCGAAGCTGTCCGCCTGGGAGAGGGAGAGCAGTCCCACCAGGGTGAACCCCATGCCGAGGGGCAGGGAGTAGGGCATGGGCCTGCGATCGGTGCAGAGGCCGATCAGCGGCTGCAACAGCGAGCCCGTGAACTGGTAGGTGAGGGTGATGAGGCCGATCTGGGCGAACGACAGGTCGAGACCAAGTTTGAGCAGCGGATAGATGGCCAGCAGCACCGACTGCATCATGTCGTTCAACAGGTGCGAGAAGCTGATGGCGGCGATCACGGGGTATCGGGTGGTGTTCAGGGCATCGGCTGCGGGGGGCGCGTCGAGCGTCTCTGTGCTCAGGGTCTTTTCCATGGGGTGTGGTGTCTGTGGCTCAAAACGCCTTCTACCATGCCTTATCCCGGCGCGTCTGGACATAACCAAAGTGGGCGAACTCCGGGGTGGCTCTCGATCGGCGCGCAGGCCGTTCATCCTGAAAGCGTGTGGAGAGCAGGCCAGATCTTGTGCTTGGCGGGGGGCGGATTAGTATAGAAGGCCTGCCGCCGTTATCCGGTTCATCACCCGCCATGGAGGGAACATGTTCGAAAGCCTGGGTTTCATCAACGTCTGGGCCTGCCTGACCGGGCTATTTTCCAAGTCCAGGGGGGCGCGTCATGTTTGAGAGTTTGGGAGTCATCAACGTCTGGACCTATCTGGTGGGTCTCTTCTTCATCATCATAGCGCCGGGGCCCAACTCCCTGTACGTGCTGCGTACCGGAGTGGTGCGCGGCATAGGCCCGGGTTACAAGGCGGCTCTCGGGGTCTTCGTCGGCGACGCCATCCTGATCTTCTGCGCCTACCTGGGGATCGCCTCCCTCATTCGCACCACCCCATTGCTGTTTACCCTGGTGCGCTACCTCGGCGCCCTCTATCTGCTCTACCTGGGGGTGAAGATATTGCATGCCAACTTCGTCGCCAGAAAGGCGGGGCAGGCGTCGGTGATGGACCCGGGGGAGCGCTACTTCACCAAGGCGCTCACCTTAAGCCTCACCAACCCCAAGGCGATCCTGTTCTACGTATCGTTCTTCGTGCAGTTCATCGACTTCAGCTATGCCCACACCTGGATCTCCTATCTGGTGCTGGCCGGCATGCTGGAGGCCATGAGCTTCGTCTACCTTACCCTGCTGATCTTCGGCGGCACCCTGATGGCGCGCTTCTTCGCGCGCAAGCGGCGGCTTGCCCGGCTCGGCAACGGCCTGATCGGCCTGTTCTTCATGGGCTTCGCCGCCCGGCTGGCAACCCTCTCCTCCTGACACCCTCCAACCGGCTGGCCGTCTCCCGGCCAGCCGGCAATGCCGTTGCTCCCTTGGCGGGTCGTCTGAGGTAAACTGGGGCCCGCTCAGGGGTTGCCCATCCTGCTGTGTTCTCCTTTCCCCTTGCTCGGGGCCGGCAACCCATGACCCCATACACCCTATAGTGCGCCCCTCGTGGCCCTAGGCCGGAGGCCCCATGCTCGAGAATCAGATGATGTTGTTGGCGGTGTTTGAGCGGGCGGCGCTGATGTTGATGACGCTCTTCCTCCTGACCCGCACCCGGCCGTTCCAGCGGCTGTTCCAGAAGCGGGACCACACCCCGGCCGAGCTGGTGCTGGTGGCCAGCATCTTCAGCCTGTTTGCGGTGTTCAGCACCTACACCGGCATCCCGGTGGAAGGGGCGCTGATCAACGTGCGGATCATCGCCATCATCTCCGGCGGCATCCTGTTCGGCCCCTGGGTCGGCATTCCGGCTGGGGTCATCTCGGGGCTGCACCGCTACCTCATCGACATGGACGGTCACACTTCTATTCCCTGTCTCATCGCCAGCATCATCGCCGGCTTGCTCGCCACCTGGCTGCACCTGCGCTGCCGCAAGTCGCGGCTCTGGCTGTACGGCATCCTGGCGGGCATGGCCTGCGAGGGGCTGACCATGCTGCTCATCTGGCAGCTGACCGAGCCCCACGATATCGGGGTGGAGATCGTCAGCCACATCGCTTACCCGATGATCGCGGGCACCCTCTGCATCGGGCTCATCATCAAGCTGGTGCAGGATCTGGATGACGAGAAGGAGCTGATTGCCGCCAAGCAGGCCAAGCTGGCGCTCGACATCGCGAACAAGACGCTGCCCTTCTTCCAGAACATCGACCGCCACTCCCTCGGTCAGGTGTGCGGCATCATTCGCAGCGAGATCAGTGCCGATGCGGTGGCCATCACCGACACCCGGGACGTGCTGGCCTATGTGGGGGTGGGCAAGGACTACTACGAGCTGGACGAGCACCACGCCATCAGCGACATGACCCAGCGGGCGGTGCTGCTGGATCAGATCATCATCAACAACGATCTGCGTCAGTACCATCTGGCCGACTTCCACTCGGTCATCATCATCCCGCTGCGGGAGAATGGCGCCGTCAGCGGCACCCTCAAGATCTACTATCGCCGCACCCACAGCATCACCAGCTCCCTGAAGGAGATGGCGGTGGGCCTCTCCCAGCTCATCTCCACCCAGATGGAGGTGTCGCGCATCGAGCAGCTCAAGGAGATGACCCGCAAGGCGGAGTTCACCGCGCTGCAGAGCAAGATCAACCCGCACTTCCTGTTCAACGCCCTCAACGCCATCTCGTCCCTCATCCGCATCCGTCCCCAGCAGGCGCGCCAGCTCATCGCCAATCTGGCGGACTACCTGCGCTACAACCTCAACAAGGGGGATACCCTCATCGACATCCAGGAGGAGCTGCAGCAGGTGCGCGACTACGTGGCCATCGAGCAGGCCCGCTTCGGCGACAAGCTGGAGGTGGTGTTCGAGGTGGACGATGTGCACATCCAGGTGCCGAGCCTGCTGTTGCAGCCCCTGGTGGAAAACGCCATTCTGCACGGCATCCAGCCCCGCAGTGCGCCGGGTCGGGTCACCATCGAGGTGAAGCAGCTGGCGGGCGGCATCCGGGTCGCGGTGCGCGACACCGGCTACGGCATCAGCCAGGCGGTGATCGACGGGGTGGCCGCCGGTCGGGTGGAGAGCCGCAGCATCGGCCTGATGAACGTGCATCAGCGGGTCAAGCTGCTCTATGGCGACGGCCTGCACCTTAAGCGGCTGGAACCCGGCACCGAAGTCTGTTTCTATCTGCCGGATCCGGAGGCCATGCCGTGCTGATCGCCATCAATATTGATAAGAACGCCATGACGCGAGAGGGACAGCCATGTTGAGAGCCATCATAGTCGAAGATGAATACCTGGCCAGGGAGGAGCTCGCCTATCTGGTGAACCAGCACAGCACCATAGAGATAGTGGCGAGCTTCGAGGACGGGCTGGAGGCGTTCAAGTACCTGCAGGATCACGAGGTGGACGTGGTGTTCCTCGATATCCAGATCCCCGCCATCGACGGCTTGCTGCTGGCCAAGAACCTGCACAAGTCCAGTCACCCGCCCCACATCGTCTTCGTCACCGCCTACAAGGAGTTCGCGGTGGAGGCGTTCGAGCTGGAGGCGTTCGATTACATCCTCAAGCCCTACAACGAGCCGCGCCTCATCAATCTGCTGCAGAAGCTCGAACTGGCGGGCAAGTCCCAGCCCCAGGGCGCGGAGTCAGGGACGCCACAGAACCGCACGGTCAACCTGGTGAAGGGGGAGCGCATCATCGTCACCCCCTGCGAGCAGATCTACTATGCGGAAGCCGACGAGAAGCTGACCTATGTCTACACCCGTACCGATCGCTACGTGATGACCATGACCCTCAGCGAGTTCGTCAGCCGGCTGCCCGCCGAGGGGTTCTTCCGTTGTCACCGCTCCTACTGCGTCAACATCAACAAGATCCGCGAGATAGTGCCCTGGTTCAACAGCACCTATCTCATCCGGCTCCATGACCTGCCGTTCGAGGTGCCGGTCAGCCGCAGCAACATCAAGGCGTTCCGTCAGCTGATGCGGCTCTGATTGTCATTCATTCCCGCCGATCTGCATTTCATGCCGTAATCGGTCGGCGGGAGCGGCGTCTTGCCTATAGTGGCCCCAGTTTCCTTAAGGCCATCGACCGAGACGCATCATGACCAGAGAGATGAATCGCACCCGCTACCTCACCCTGTTGGGGACCATCATCACCCAGTTCGCGCTGGGATCCGTTTACACCTGGAGCCTGTTCAACGCCCAGCTCTCCGACAAGCTGGACGAGCCGGTGAGCCAGGTCGCCTTCGCCTTCGGCCTGCTCAGCCTCTCCCTGGCGGTGGCCTCCTCCCTGGCGGGCAAGCTGCAGGAGCGGTTCGGGGTGCGCAACGTTACCCTAGGGGCCGGCGTGCTGCTTGGCATCGGCTTCTTCCTCACCGCCCATGCCAGCAACCTGGCGATGCTCTACCTCTGCGCCGGCATCCTGGTGGGCTTCGCCGACGGCACCGGCTACCTGATGACCCTCTCCAACTGCGTGAAGTGGTTCCCGGAGCGCAAGGGGCTGATCTCCGCCTGCTCCATCGGTGCTTATGGCCTCGGCAGCCTGGGCTTCAAGTACATCAACCTGCTGCTGCTCTCCAGCAACGGCCTTGAGACCACCTTCCAGCTGTGGGGGCTGATTGCGATGTCCATGGTGCTGGTGGGCGGCATGCTGATGAAGGATGCACCCAAGCAGGCGGCCGCCGTGCAGCAGAGCGAGAGCCGCGACTTCACCCTGGCGGAGGCGATGCGCAAGCCGCAGTACTGGATGCTGGCGCTGATGTTCCTCACCGCCTGCATGAGCGGCCTCTACGTCATCGGCGTGGCCAAGGATATCGGCGAGAACATGGTGGGTCTGCCTGCCGTGGTCGCTGCCAATGCCGTCGCCATCATCGCCATGGCCAACCTGGGCGGCCGGCTGGTGCTGGGCATCCTCTCCGACAAGATGTCCCGCATCCGGGTCATCACCATCGCCCAGCTGATTACCCTGGTGGGGATGGCACTGCTGCTGTTCGTGCCGCTCAACGCCAACCTGTTCTTCGTGGCGGTGGCCTGCGTGGCGTTCAGCTTCGGCGGCACCATCACCGTCTACCCCTCGCTGGTGAGCGACTTCTTCGGTCTCAACAACCTGACCAAGAACTACGGCGTCATCTATCTGGGCTTTGGTCTGGGCAGCATCATCGGCTCCATCGTGGCCTCCCTGTTCGGCGGCTTCATGGCGACCTTCAACCTGATCCTGGTGTTGCTGGTGGTGGCCCTGGTGCTCTCCCTCACCATCCGCCTGCCGGCTCCCGTCGCCGTGGTGGTGGATCGGGGCTGACCCCGGCGAACGAACGCCAAAAAGAAGACCCGGGCCTTGGCCCGGGTCTTTTCGTTGGTACCTGCGCCGCTTTAGCGGGGCGGCAGGCCCAGCAGGGCGCGCAGCTGGTGCGCGGTGACCTCGACCGCCGGCCAGTCGCGGCCGGTGACGGTGACGTGGCCCATCTTGCGACCGGGGCGGGCCTCGCCCTTGCCGTAGAGGTGCAGGTGCACCCCGGGCAGGGCCAGGGCGCCGGCCCAGTCCGGCGTGCCGTCTTGCCACAGATCCCCGAGCAGGTTGAGCAGGATGGCGGGCTGAACCTCAGCCTGTGCCGGCAGCGGCAGATCGCACAGGGCGCGCACCTGCAGCTCGAACTGGCTGCAACCGGCGTTGTCGATGCTGGGATGGCCGGAGTTGTGGGGGCGGGGCGCCATCTCGTTGACCAGCAGCTGGCCGCCGACCAGGAAGAACTCCACCGTCAGCACGCCCACATAATCGAGGGCGGCGATGATGTGCTCGGCGATGCGCTGGGCCTCGGCCTCCAGGGCGGGCACATTGGCCGGGGAGCGGGTCTGATCCAGGATGCCGCCGCTGTGCCAGTTTTGCACCAGGGGCAGGGCGCTGATGGCACCGCTCGGGCTGCGCGCGAGCGTCAGGGCGAACTCCCCCTCCAGCGGCAGCCGCTTCTCCAGCACGCAGGGCACGCCGCTGGCGGCCAGGGCCCCCGGCAGCTCGTCGGCCTGGTGGATGGTCCACTGCCCCTTGCCGTCGTAGCCCTCGCGGGCGGTCTTGAGGATGGCGGGGAAGAGGTCGCTGGGCAGGGCGGGCAGCGGCTCACCCGGCAACAGGGTCAGGTTCGGGGCGACCGGTACGCCGGCGCGGGTCAGGAAGGCCTTCTCTTCCCGGCGATCCTGGCAGACGCGCACCGCGCTCGCTGCCGGGCGCACCGGTTTGTACTGCTCCAGCAGGGCCAGGGAGGCCGCCGGCACGTTCTCGAACTCGCAGGTGATGGCGTCGCAGCGGCTGGCCAGATCGCGCAGGGCATCGGCATCGTCATAGGCGGCCACGATCTGCTCGTCGGCGGCAGCACCGGCGATGCTGACGGGATCCGGATCCAGCACTATCACCTTGTACCCGAGGCGGTGGGCGGACATCACGAAGTAGCGGCCGAGCTGGCCGCCACCGAGCATCCCCAGGGTGGCGGGAGGCAGTATCATGCCGGCTCCTCCAGGGTGAGGGCCAGCACCCGGTCACGCTCCTTGGCGCGGAAGCCGTCGAGCTGCTGGTGATAACGGGGAGCGTCGCCATCCTGGGCGACGGAGAGCAGGGACACGGCGAACAGACCGGCATTGGCGGCACCCGCCTCGCCGATGGCGAAGGTGGCGACCGGCACGCCCTTGGGCATCTGCACGATGGAGAGCAGGGAGTCCATCCCCTTGAGCTGGCGGGTGGGGATGGGCACGCCCAGCACCGGGATCGTGGTCTTGGCGGCCAGCATGCCCGGCAGGTGGGCTGCGCCGCCGGCGCCGGCGATGATGGCGCGCAGACCGCGATCGCGCGCACTGGCGGCATATTCAAACAGGAGATCCGGGGTGCGATGGGCGGATACGACGCGCGCTTCATAGGGCACGCCGTGCTCCTTGAGGATGCGGGCGGCGGCCTGCATCACGGGCCAGTCAGAGTCGGAGCCCATTACCAGGCCGATCATAGGGGGGGTCGTCATTACGGCTTCCTCGGATGTCAAACGTTTGCCGCATGTTACCAAAAAGCCGTGGGATCTGGCTCAACATTTCGCGTCTCTGTCCCTCTCAGAGGGTCGTCAGCGGGCCTGACGGCAGAGGAGGGGGTAGTAACTGAGCCACTCGGCTCTGCCGGAAGGGAAAAAACGAAAACAGAAATCTAGATGGCTATACATCCAATCTGGCTCTGCCTATAATCCTCCCGCTTTGGCGCATCCTGCTTAAAAGGGAATCCGGTGAGAATCCGGAGCTGGCGCGCAGCGGTAAGGGGGAACGAAGCGACATCAGGGCACTGCCGTCAGGTGGGAAGCCGTCGCCTTAGGCCATCAGCCCCCAAGCCCGAAGACCTGCCAAAGTTCGTATTTCGGGCCGAGAGAAACCGGCCACGAAGTAGATGCTTACGCGAACCTAAGGATCTCTCATGTCCAAGACATTATTGGCGGCTGCCCTGTTGCCAACGGCGGCCTTTGCCCAACAACTGACCATTCCCGTCAACCCCACCATGGTGGTGACCGCTACCCGTGTCGCCCAGCCTGCCTCCAGTGTGCTGGCTCCCGTCAACGTGGTGACCCGTGACGAGATCGATCGCCTGCAAGCCCAGACCGTGACCGACGTGGTCAAGACCCTGCCCGGCGTGGAAGTGGTCAGCAACGGCGGCCGCGGCCAGCTCAGCTCGCTGCGGGTGCGTGGCGGCACTTCCTCCCAGACCCTGGTGCTGGTGGACGGGGTGCGCAGCGCCTCCCTGACTGCAGGGATGACAGAGCTCAACAACCTGCCCCTCAACCAGGTGGAGCGGATCGAATATATCCGCGGTGCGCGCGCCACCATCTACGGGTCCGATGCCATCGGTGGCGTCATCAACATCATCACCCGCCCGGATCAGGGGACCAATCAGCACAAGTTCAACCTGGGGGCCGGCTCCAACAAGCAGCGCCAGGCCGCCTTCAGCAGCGCCAGCCAGGTCGGCGAGGCGGGCCAGCTCAAGGTCGCCGGAGGTTTCGATGACGAGACCGGCTACAACGTGCACCCCATTCCGGGGGTGAACGATGGGGACAAGCATGGCCACCGGGGCTACAACGCCATGGTGGATTATCAGCAGGCGCTGGCCGGCAACTGGGATCTGTTCGGGACGACCCGCTGGTTCCGCAACATCGCCCAGTACGACAGATCCTCTGCCGCTTCCGCCTGGGGCCCGGCATTCCATCAGCGCAACGAAACCTGGACCGAGAACCAGAGCTACCAGCTCGGCTCCCGCTATCATGACGAGCGCTACCTGAGCGAACTGCGCGGGGCCTTCTCCAAGCAGGATGCCTACGACTATCCGGATACCAGCGGTCGCGATCAGTCCGCCGATCGGCTTTATACCCGCCAATACACCCTGAACTGGGTCAACAGCGTCAAGCTGGACGAGCACTGGACCCTGGGCGGTGGCGCAGACTGGCAGCGCGACATGCTGGACGAGCGTTCCCGCTCCTCTGGCGTCGCCTTCCCGAGCGATGCCGATGAGCGCGACAACACCGGGCTCTATGCCCTGGCCCAGTTTGACAACCAGGTGTGGCAGGCGGAGCTGAGCGGTCGCAGCGATGACAACGAGCAGTTCGGTCGTCACAACACCTGGCAGACCGGCGCTGGCTGGCGCTTCGTGGAGGATTACCGTCTCAGCGCCCGCTACGGCACTGGCTTCCGCGCCCCCTCTTTCAACGATCTGTATTACCCGGGCTCCGGCAACCCCGAGCTGAAGCCGGAAGAGTCGAAGAGCAGCGAGCTGATGCTGGATGGCCAGACCGCCGGCGTGGAGTGGCGTGTGACCGGCTATCGCAACGACTTCGAGCAGATGATCCAGTGGGCACCGGACAGCCAGGGCATGTGGACGCCGCAGAACGTCGGCAAGGCTCGGATTGAAGGGGTCGAGCTGGAAGGGGAGTTCGACACCGGCTGGTTGACCCATCGAATCTCAGCCGAATACAAGGATCCCAAGGACAAGGTCACCGACAAGCAGTTGCAGCTGATCTCCCGCAAGGGGGTCAAATGGGTTGGCCTGGCACAGTGGCAGCAGTTCGACGGCTCCCTGAGCTGGATCTACCAGGGTGAGCGCTATGGTGACGCCGCCAATACCACCCAGCTGGGCGGTTACAGCGTGTGGAACCTGGCGGTCGGTTATCGGGTCGCGCCTTCCTGGAAGGTCTCCGGCAAGATCAGCAACCTGCTGGACAAGGAGTACCAGACCTCGGTGGGCTACCCGGCGGACGAGCGTGCCTACTATGTGACGGTGGACTACGCGCTCTGATCCCGTCGTCCGGATCGGAAAAATCAGGGGCCCTGCCATTGGCGGGGCCTTTTCTATTGGCGCCGGGCGGGAGTATGATCGCCGCCTCGCATCCAAGGGGGAGCTCAGGTGGCCAATATTCTCGTGTTCGACTCCGGTATGGGCGGGCTGACCGTCTATGGGGAGATCCGTCGCGCCCTGCCGGCACACAACTATTTCTACTGTTTCGACAATGCCCACTTCCCCTACGGCGAGTTGAGCGAATCAGAGCTGATTTCTGCCTGCACCGGATTGGTTAGCCACATGGTGGCCAAGCACGCCATCGATCTGGTGGTGATCGCCTGCAACACCGCCAGCACCATAGCGCTGCCTGCCCTGCGTGCCTCCCTGAATATCCCGGTGGTGGGGGTGGTGCCCGCCATCAAGCCCGCCGCCGCCCTGACCCGCAATGGCTGCATCGGCCTGCTGGCCACGCCAGGCACCGTCAGCCGCGCCTATACCCATGAACTCATCGCCCAGTTTGCACCGGGCAAGCGCGTGTTGCTCAAGGGGGCCACCGAGCTGGTGATCGAGGCCGAGCGCAAGCTGGCGGGATTGCCTGTCAACATGGCGCTACTGAGAGAGGTACTGGTGGATTGGATAGAAGGAGAGGAGAGGCCGGATACTCTGGTGCTGGGGTGCACCCATTTCCCGCTGCTGAATGAAGAGATTCGACAACTGATGCCGGAGTGTCAGCTGGTGGATTCGGGCTGTGCCGTCGCAAGGCGGGTGGCCCATCTGCTGACGGCGATTCCGTCCTCCCTCCCCGACGAGGGGACAGGTCTTGCCTACTGCAGCCGGTTGGATGCCCAGGCCCAAAAACTGACAGCCCCCTTGCAGGCATGGGGGCTGTCATCACTGGAAGAGGTCGAATGCTGATCTCTCAGGCGTCGACGTCGTTTCCTTCCTTCTCATCCCTGTCCCGCTTGTCATTGGCCTCGCGTACTTTCAGAGTGCGCTGCTGATACTCCTTGTCGTTGAGCGCGGCGATGGCCTTGGCCGCATCGGCGACGGGCATCTCCACAAACCCAAAGCCCCTGCGCTTGCCGGTGGCCTTGTCTTTCATCAGACGGACCGAGATCACCTGGCCCTGTTCGGCAAAGAGCTCGCGTACGGCGATCTCGTTGGCGCGATAGGGCAGGTTGCCTACATATAATGTGCAGGTCTCCTGGCTGGAAGTCTGTTCAGTGGTACCAACCGGTGCGCGGTTGTTGAGGAACAGCGGTACTACGAAACCGCCGATGGCCAGACCCACGGCAAAAATCACCTCGGCTTTCAGAGAAAACTGCAGGGCCTGGGCAACCAGATAGCCGAGCAACGCCAATACCAGAGCAAGCACTGCAGCCTGCACATAAACGGGAAACTTGGATAAATTCATCTTTAAAGACCTTTTGTAAATGAAAGCAAAAAAGGTGCAACACTCTATTCACCTCCATGGTAACCAGCTTTACGAGCAGGCGCTACCATGGACCACTCGGGACATATTATCCGCTTCAGTATGGCATTCCTTCGGCATGGAAGATCCGAATAAGTGCCAATAAAACAGGGCTGAAATCATCGGCTTGTGGATAACATTGTATATATACACTGGGTAAGTTGTTTCTAACCGGATAATTTAAAGTTTCCGTGACTTTCTTCAAAAAATCCCTTGTCATCGCTGCGCGGCTCCCTATAATGCGCCCCTACCAGCACGGCGGACCACGCCAACCTGATGAGCCAGCTTCCTCGTGAAGTCAGCGCCGAAAGAAAAGCGAAAACAACCGCTTGACTTTCGAAGTGAGGAGCGTAAGATGCGCCACCTCAACGCGATAAGCGTGATGCTCTTTAACAATTTGAATCAAGCAATCTGTGTGGGCACTCACAGCATCGAGCATCAAAAACAATTTTTGATATCAATGTCTGATGAAGTGACCA
>NZ_JBFODA010000049.1:0-2053 GCF_040908055.1 Aeromonas sp. R7-4 | reverse complement strand
CCAGCGTTCAATCTGAGCCATGATCAAACTCTTCAATTTAAGTTTGGTTGCTTCGAAAAGCGGCTCAATGAATTGCTGAATTAACTGCTGCAACTTTCGTTGCGTTGGTCACTTCATCAGACATTGATATCAAAAATTGTTTTTGATGCTCGATGCTGTGAGTGCCCACACAGATTGCTTGATTCAAATTGTTAAAGAGCGACGCAGCTTTTGGCTGCTGCGGGAGTGGCATTCTACTCAACCGCCTTCTCGAGTCAAGCCTTATTTGCACAGGCTTTTCGAGGCTACCGACCGGCTTGTTTGCGTTGCCGCTTGCCCTGTCGATGGAGGCGCATTATAGGGAGCGGATTTGTTCTGGCAAGGGGATAATTGCAAAAAGATGGCTTCCATCGTTCAATCGCTCACAAAGCCACCAAAGTGCATTTTAAACCAGCGAAATCAGCCTGCGACAGGCGCTGCAACGGCAAAATCATGCAGGTTGTCGTAGATGGCATCGGCCAACGCGATCCCCGCATCCGTTACCGGCTTGCCGGTGCGCACCATCACCTTGTGACCTACTTTGGCATTGATGGCCGCTTTCAGGTCGGACGGCTTGTCACCCACCATATAGGAGCGGCTCATATCGATATCGAGCTCCTGCTGGGCAAGCAGCAGCATGCCGGGTTCGGGTTTGCGGCAGTCGCAAGGCGCACCGTGGTCAGGATGATGTGGACAGAAATAGATGCCATCGAGATCCACGTCCCGATCGGCCAGGGACCAATCCATCCATTCGGTCAGGTTCATGAAATCATCTTCAGTGAAGTAGCCTCGGGCAATGCCGGATTGGTTGGTGACCACGACCAGCAGGTAGCCCTTCTTCTTCAGCAATTGCATGGCTTCGATCGCCCCGGGCAGAAAGTGGAAGTCATCAACCTGGCTGACATAACCCGTGTCTTCGTTGATGACACCGTCACGATCCAGAAAAATGGCGGGTTTACTCACAGCAGCTACCTCTATCAATAATTTCGCAAAGTATCTCACAGGCCATTTAAAGCCCCAAAAGTAAAAGGGGTGGCCGAAGCCACCCCTTTCATGTGCGTATGTAAAGTATCGATTAAGCGATAACTTTAGCTACAACACCAGCACCTACGGTACGGCCACCTTCACGGATGGCGAAACGCAGGCCGTCGTCCATCGCGATCGGCGCAATCAGGGTAACAACCATCTTGATGTTGTCGCCCGGCATTACCATCTCTACGCCTTCCGGCAGTTCGATGGTACCGGTCACGTCGGTAGTACGGAAGTAGAACTGCGGACGGTAGCCCTTGAAGAACGGGGTATGACGACCACCTTCTTCTTTGGACAGTACGTACACTTCGGATTCGAACTTGGTGTGCGGCTTGATGGTGCCCGGCTTGGCCAGTACCTGACCACGCTCCACGTCTTCACGCTTCACGCCACGCAGCAGCGCGCCAACGTTCTCACCAGCACGGCCTTCGTCCAGCAGCTTGCGGAACATTTCAACACCGGTACAGGTGGTCTTGGTGGTATCTTTGATACCCACGATTTCCACTTCTTCGCCAACCTTGACGATACCGCGCTCTACACGACCGGTTACTACGGTACCACGGCCTGCGATGGAGAAGACGTCTTCGATCGGCATCAGGAACGGCTGGTCAATCGCACGCTCCGGCTCCGGGATGTAGGTATCCAGGTGGTTTGCCAGTTCCAGGATCTTCTCTTCCCACTGAGCGTCGCCTTCCAGCGCTTTCAGTGCGGAACCACGTACGACCGGCAGGTCATCACCCGGGAAATCGTACTCGGACAGCAGTTCGCGAACTTCCATCTCGACCAGTTCCAGCAGCTCTTCGTCATCGACCATGTCGCACTTGTTCATGAACACGATGATGTACGGAACGCCTACCTGACGACCCAGCAGGATGTGCTCACGAGTCTGCGGCATCGGGCCGTCAGTCGCTGCTACTACCAGGATCGCGCCGTCCATCTGGGCAGCACCGGTGATCATGTTTTTAACGTAGTCGGCGTGACCCGGGCAATCTACGTGGGCGTAGTG
>NZ_JBFODA010000048.1:0-19904 GCF_040908055.1 Aeromonas sp. R7-4 | reverse complement strand
ACTTCGGATTCGAACTTGGTGTGCGGCTTGATGGTGCCCGGCTTGGCCAGTACCTGACCACGCTCCACGTCTTCACGCTTCACGCCACGCAGCAGCGCGCCAACGTTCTCACCAGCACGGCCTTCGTCCAGCAGCTTGCGGAACATTTCAACACCGGTACAGGTGGTCTTGGTGGTATCTTTGATACCCACGATTTCCACTTCTTCGCCAACCTTGACGATACCGCGCTCTACACGACCGGTTACTACGGTACCACGGCCTGCGATGGAGAAGACGTCTTCGATCGGCATCAGGAACGGCTGGTCAATCGCACGCTCCGGCTCCGGGATGTAGGTATCCAGGTGGTTTGCCAGTTCCAGGATCTTCTCTTCCCACTGAGCGTCGCCTTCCAGCGCTTTCAGTGCGGAACCACGTACGACCGGCAGGTCATCACCCGGGAAATCGTACTCGGACAGCAGTTCGCGAACTTCCATCTCGACCAGTTCCAGCAGCTCTTCGTCATCGACCATGTCGCACTTGTTCATGAACACGATGATGTACGGAACGCCTACCTGACGACCCAGCAGGATGTGCTCACGAGTCTGCGGCATCGGGCCGTCAGTCGCTGCTACTACCAGGATCGCGCCGTCCATCTGGGCAGCACCGGTGATCATGTTTTTAACGTAGTCGGCGTGACCCGGGCAATCTACGTGGGCGTAGTGGCGGGTAGCGGTGTCGTATTCTACGTGGGAGGTGTTGATGGTGATACCACGCTCACGCTCTTCCGGTGCCTTGTCGATCTGGTCGAAGGCGAAAGCTTTACCACCGAAGTGCTTGGCCAGCACGTTGGTGATGGCAGCGGTCAGGGTGGTTTTACCGTGGTCAACGTGGCCGATGGTGCCGACGTTTACGTGCGGTTTATTACGCTCAAATTTTTCTTTAGACACGACGTAGTCCTTCTAGGTTAAACCCGCCTACCGTCGTAGGCGGGGAATCTTAAATTACTTGGATTTGCGCTCTTCGATCACGGCCTGGGCGACGTTGGTCGGGGCATCGTGATACTTGGCGAATTCCATGGCGTAGGAAGCGCGACCCTGGGTAGCAGAACGCAGGGAGGTGGCGTAACCGAACATCTCGGCCAGCGGCACCAGAGCACGTACGATCTTGCCGGACGGGCCATCTTCCATGCCTTCGATCAGGCCGCGACGACGGTTCAGGTCACCGATCACGTCGCCCATGTAGTCTTCCGGAGTCTCGACTTCGACCTTCATGATCGGCTCGAGCAGAACCGGGTTGGCCTTCATGAAGCCAGCCTTGAACGCGAGGGAAGCAGCGATCTTGAACGCCAGTTCGGAAGAGTCGACATCGTGATAGGAACCGAAGTGCAGACGCACGCCCAGATCCATTACCGGATAACCTGCCAGCGGGCCGGACTTCAGCTGCTCGCGGATACCCTTGTCGACGCCCGGAATGAATTCGCCCGGAATCACGCCACCCTTGATGTCGTTGACGAATTCGTAGGCTTTGCCTTCTTCCAGCGGGTACATGTCGATAACGACGTGACCGTACTGACCACGACCACCGGACTGCTTGGCATGCTTGCCTTCGATGTCCTTGACGGTGGTGCGGATGGTTTCACGGTAGGCAACCTGCGGCTTACCTACGTTCGCTTCTACCTTGAACTCGCGACGCATACGGTCAACGATGATGTCCAGGTGCAGCTCACCCATACCGGCGATGATGGTTTGGCCAGATTCTTCGTCGGTCCATACACGGAAGGACGGATCTTCCTGAGCCAGACGGCCCAGAGCCAGACCCATCTTCTCCTGGTCAGCCTTGGATTTCGGCTCAACGGCAATGGAGATTACCGGTTCCGGGAATTCCATACGCTCCAGGATGATCGGGGCGTTCTCGTCACACAGGGTGTCACCGGTGGTGACGTCCTTCAGACCGATGGCTGCGGCGATGTCGCCCGCACGAACTTCTTTGATCTCTTCACGCTTGTTGGCGTGCATCTGAACGATACGGCCAAAACGCTCGCGCTTCTCTTTGACGGAGTTCAGCACGGAGTCACCGGAGTTAACCACACCGGAGTAAACGCGGAAGAAGGTCAGGTTGCCCACGAACGGGTCGGTAGCAATCTTGAACGCCAGAGCGGAGAACGGCTCGTCATCGGAAGCGTGACGCTCGTCCTTGGTCTCGCCGTCCAGCTTCAGACCGTCGATAGCAGCAACGTCGGTCGGCGCCGGCAGGTACTCGACCACGGCATCCAGCATGGCCTGTACGCCCTTGTTCTTGAACGCGGAGCCACAGGTAACCAGGATGATTTCGTTGTTCAGAACGCGTTGACGAAGAGCCTTCTTGATCTCTTCTTCGGTCAGCTCTTCACCACCCAGGTATTTTTCCATCAGGTCTTCAGACGCTTCGGCAGCGGCTTCAACCAGGTTCATGCGCATTTCTTGCGCTTGTTCCAGCAGCTCGGCCGGCACGTCTTCGTAGTCGAAGGAAACGCCCTGGTCGGCTTCGCTCCAGTTGATGGCTTTCATCTTGACCAGGTCGATAACACCCTTGAAGTTCTCTTCTGAACCGATGTTCAGTTGCAGCGGAACCGGGTTGCCTTTCAGACGGGTCTTGATGTGCTCAACGCAGCGCAGGAAGTTGGCACCGGTACGGTCCATCTTGTTGACGAACGCGATACGGGGAACCTTGTACTTGTTAGCCTGACGCCATACGGTCTCAGACTGGGGCTGTACGCCACCTACGGCACAGTACACCATCACGGCGCCATCCAGAACACGCATGGAGCGCTCTACTTCGATAGTAAAGTCAACGTGGCCCGGGGTATCGATGATGTTGATACGGTGCGGTTGGAACTGTTTACCCATACCGGACCAGAAAGCGGTGGTCGCGGCGGAGGTGATGGTGATACCACGCTCTTGTTCCTGTTCCATCCAGTCCATGGTGGCGGCGCCATCGTGAACTTCACCGATCTTGTGACTTACGCCGGTGTAAAACAGGACGCGTTCGGTAGTAGTAGTCTTACCGGCGTCGATGTGAGCGGAGATACCGATGTTACGATAACGCTCAATGGGGGTTGTACGAGCCATTGTCATCCTCTTACTAGGGCACTTGTCCCCAGATAATTAAAGGTGCGCAGAGCCATAAGACCCTGCGCAAGCGGATTACCAGCGGAAGTGAGCGAAGGCCTTGTTCGCTTCAGCCATACGGTGAACGTCTTCACGTTTCTTGACAGACGAACCCTTATTCTCAGCGGCATCCAGCAGCTCGCCAGCCAAACGCTGAGCCATTGATTTTTCACCACGTTTACGAGCGGCATCAACCAACCAGCGCATCGCCAGGGCGTTGCGACGTACCGGACGAACTTCTACCGGCACCTGATAGGTTGCACCACCGACGCGACGAGATTTAACCTCGACCGCCGGACGAATGTTGTCCAGAGCGACTTCGAACAGGGCCAGGTGCTCTTTGCCAGATTTGGTGGCAATGATGTCCAGGGCGCCATATACGATGGCTTCTGCAACAGATTTCTTACCGTCAACCATTACTACGTTGACAAATTTAGCCAGCAGCTCAGATCCGAACTTGGGATCCGGCAGGATTTTACGCTGACCAACAACACGACGTCTTGGCATTTCAAATTCTCCGTAACTTCAGGGGTTACCCAAAACTAGAAAGTTATCTAACTAGAAACGAATTAACGTTTGGCCTTACTTAACGGAGAACCATTAAGCTTTCGGACGCTTCACGCCGTACTTGGAGCGAGCCTGCTTACGGTCTTTAACACCGGCACAGTCCAACGCACCACGAACGGTGTGATAACGAACACCTGGCAAGTCCTTTACACGACCGCCACGGATCAGAACAACGGAGTGTTCCTGCAGGTTGTGACCTTCACCACCGATATAGGAGGTGACTTCGAAGCCGTTGGTCAGACGTACACGGCATACTTTACGCAGTGCAGAGTTAGGCTTCTTCGGGGTGGTGGTGTATACACGGGTGCATACGCCACGCTTCTGAGGGCACGCTTCCAACGCCGGCACGTTGCTTTTCACAACGAGCTTGGTGCGTGGCTTGCGAACCAACTGGTTAATAGTTGCCATCAAAAGGCTCCTGATAATGACTTCATAAACGTGTGAAAAATCCTCCCCGCAGATACGGGGACGCGAAATTTTATGCCCTGTTGTCTGGGGAGTCAAGATTTATACAATTTGTGCACCGAAATGGCAAATGGCAGTCCGTTACCATTATGCTAAGCACCTGAGTTATATCGTGAAAATACAAACTAGCTGGCCCAGGTCTGCGGCGATCCATGTTCGGCGATCAGGCTGATCAAACCGGGCATGTCGAGTTCCATCCCGATCCCGGATGACAATCCCCTCGCCTGCAAGTCTTCCACCATGACATAGAGCGGAATGCCAGCCAGCCGTTCACGCCACGACGGCGCCACCGTGGCCACCACGGCGTCCTGCATCAGCACCATCAGATCCTCTTCCCGACGATAGCGCAGCGCCTGCTCGAGATCCTGAGTCAGGAAGGGAGAGTTCAATACCATCTGTATCATGGGCACCTCAGAAGCAGATGTGGGTGGTGAAATCGTCCCAGGAACGGCGGATCTCCGTGGGAGACAGCAGGGTCACGGGGATCAGCAGATCCGCCACCGTCAGCCCGCGCTCGGCCAGCGACACCGCGCAGACGTAGACCTCCTCGATGTCATACAGTTCCAGCATCTTGAAGGTCGGGGCGTAGTGACGCTGCAGTGTCGCCTGGGGCGACTGCTCCTTCACCAGCTGCAATACGCCGTCTCCCATCAGGAAGAGGGCCAGAGACTCTGTCAGGGCCGAGGTCGCCAGCAGGGCATCCAGCCCCTCCCGACCGCTCGCCGTACCGTGAGGACCACGGCGACAGATAAAAGCTATCTTGCTCATGTCTCCCCCTAGAACTGGACGAAGCGATCGGCAGTCAGGCTGGCCTCGGCCAACTGGCCCAGGCCGCTCAGGCGAAACGGCACCTGCAGATTGAACTGGGATTTGCCTGCACTCTTCGCCTCCGTCTCGTCGATCACCCCACGTCGCATCGCCGCAGCCACGCACACATCGATGGCGATGCCTTGTGCCAGCGCCAATTCACGCCACAGCGCAACCAGATCGGTCTCATCGCTGGCCGGGGCATGCAGACCGTTGCCGTTGTGAACCCCATCCTGATAGAAAAACAGATGGGACAAACGGTGCCCCTGCTCGACCAGGCTCAGGGCAAAACGATAGGCAGTGCTGGCCGTCTGGGTACCATAGGCGGGCCCGGTGACCAGCAGCGCAAAATTCAGACTCATGTCCGGACTCCTGCAAGGGTATGCAACCATTCTACCTCAAAGACGAAAAAGCCCCTCCTGGGAGGGGCTTCTGCCAATACAGAGGCTCAGAGATGAGCAATGGCTTCCACTTCGACCAGGACGTCCTTGGGCAGGCGCGCCACTTCCACGCAGGAGCGTGCGGGAGCGGACTCCCCGAAGTAGCGTGCATACACCTGGTTGAAGGCCACGAAGTTGTTCATGTCGCTGAGGAAGCAGGTGGTCTTCAGCACCTTGCTGGTATCCGCCCCTGCGGCCTTCAATACTGCAACCAGATTCTTCATCACCTGTTCGGCCTGAGCTTCGATGCCACCGGCGACTATGTCCATGGTGGCAGGATCGAGCGGGATCTGCCCTGAGGTGAACACCAGCTCACCCAGCTTGGTCGCCTGAACATAAGGGCCAATTGCGGCTGGCGCCTTGTCGGTTGCAATCACTTCTTTAGCCATTGTTATCTATCCCCTATCTATGGCGCTTACTCGCTCTCTTCTTCACCCTGCTTGCGCTGTCGGATGTAGAGATACACGGTATGTTTAGAAATATTCAGCTTGTCGGCGACCAGGTTGATCGAGTCCTTGATATCAAATATGCCCTTCTCGAACAACTGGGTCACGATAAAACGGTTCTTCGCGTTGTTGGCCACGGAGGGATCACGGTTGATCTCGTCGATGGTGTTGTCCACCGTCTGGGCAACCAGCTCCTCGACGCTGTTGGCGAAGGTCTCCGGCGATTGGCGCTCCACCTGCTGCGGGGTCGGGAAGAACTCGGCCACGAACTCGTGGAAGGGCGCATTGATGTGCAGGTTGATGCAGATAAGACCGATCACCTGCTTGTCGCGGTTGCGGATGGCGATGGTGCTCGATTTCATCAGGGCACCGGTCCGGCTGCGGGCAAAATAACTCTGGGTGTGATCCTGACCCGTGCTCTCGATGTCCTTGAGCATGCGCAGGGCGAGATCGGTGATCGGCGCCCCCAGAGTACGACCCGTATTGAAACCATTCGCGATTTGGATCACGGACTCATGCAGATTTTCCAGGGAGTGGAGCACCACCTCGCAGTGCTTGCCGAACAGATCGGCCAGGCCATCGATGAGGCCCCCATATGAACGCAACAATTCCCTGTCTTCGTCTGTAAAAGCGCGACCGCTCAGTTGCTCTTCGGGAAGCAGTACTTCCTCGATACCGACAGCCATGTTCTACCCCTGTAATACCCATTCAACTTTCCCGAGTTTTCAATTGCGAGGGATCAATGTCAACTTTTTTTGATTTTTTGCTCTATAACCTTGCACTGGATCATCCCCTGCCCCAGCCCGGTGCAGGCTGGCGGCCGGGGGCTGAACGAAAAAAGGGCCCCTTGAAGGGGCCCTTTTCGGTCACGGCAGCGGAAGATTACTCTTCGTCAAAGCTGCCGGCTGCGTTGAGCAGATCCGCCAGATTTTGCTGAGCCTCATCGGCAGTCACCTGCGGTACACCGACAGCACGGGCTGCGGCGGCACGCTGGTTGATCCGGCTGTGGTGGTAGGCAAAGCCGGTACCCGCCGGGATCAGACGACCCACGATCACGTTCTCTTTCAGGCCACGCAGTTCGTCGCGCTTGCCGCCAACGGCCGCTTCGGTCAGAACCCGGGTGGTTTCCTGGAAGGAAGCCGCGGAGATGAAGGACTCGGTGCTCAGAGATGCCTTGGTAATACCCATCAGGATGTGACGGTAGGTAGCCGGGGTCTTGCCTTCGGCAACCAGTTTACGGTTGGCAATCTTCACACGGGCCACTTCAACCTGCTCGCCTTCGATCAGGTCGGTGTCGCCGGCGCTCAGGATCTCGCACTTGCGCAGCATCTGACGCACGATGACTTCGATGTGCTTGTCGTTGATCTTAACGCCCTGCAGACGGTAAACGTCCTGCACTTCGTTCGCGATGTAGTTGGCGACCGGGCTGATACCGCGCAGACGCAGGATGTCGTGAGCAGACTCAGGACCGTCCGCCAGGACTTCACCCTTCTCAACTTTTTCACCTTCGAACACGTTGAGGTGACGCCACTTCGGAATCATCTCTTCGTAGATCTCGCCACCGTCGGTCGGGGTGATGACCAGGCGGCGCTTGCCCTTGGTCTCTTTCCCGAAGGAGATGGTGCCGGAGATCTCGGCCAGGATGGCCGGCTCTTTCGGCTGACGAGCTTCGAACAGATCCGCAACGCGCGGCAGACCACCGGTGATGTCCTTGGTACCACTGGACTCTTGCGGGATACGCGCAACAGCGTCACCCACGCCCACGTTGGCGCCATCTTCCAGGTTCACGATCGCCTTGCCCGGCAGGAAGTACTGGGCGGGAACGTCGGTGCCCGGGATCATCACATCCTTGCCGTTCAGGTCGACCAGTTTCACGGTCGGACGCATCTCTTTACCGGCGCTCGGACGCTCGTTGACGTCCAGCACGACGATGGAGGAGAGACCGGTCAGCTCGTCGGTCTGACGAGTGATGGTCACGCCATCGATCATGTGTTCGAAGTGCAGACGACCCGCCACTTCGGTGATGATCGGGTGGGTGTGCGGGTCCCAGTTCGCGACGGTATCACCGGCGCTCACGGCCTGGCCATCCTTCACTTCCAGGACGGAACCGTAAGGCAGCTTGTGGCTTTCCTTGGTACGGCCCATCTCATCCATGATGGTCAGCTCGGTAGAACGGGAGGTGATAACCAGCTTGTCAGAGTTGTTCAGAACGAACTTGGCGTTCTGCAGCTTGATACTACCGGTGTTCTTCACCTGGATGCTGCTCTCGGCAGCCGCTCGGGATGCGGCACCACCGATGTGGAAGGTACGCATCGTCAGCTGGGTACCCGGCTCACCGATGGACTGGGCGGCGATAACACCGACAGCCTCACCCTTGTTAACCAGGTGACCACGGGCCAGATCACGGCCGTAGCAGTGAGCACAGTTGCCGAAGTCGGTCTCACAGGTGATGGCGGAACGTACCTTCACGCGGTCGACGGAGTTGCGCTCCAGCAGGTCACACAGCTGCTCGTCGAGCAGGGTGTTGCGCGCTACCAGCACTTCATCCTCGGTACCCGGCTTGATGACGTCCTCGGCCACCACACGACCCAGCACGCGCTCACGCAGCGGCTCGACCACGTCGCCACCCTCGATCAGCGGAGTCATCCACAGACCGTCGGTAGTGCCGCAATCGTCCTCGGTGATCACCATGTCCTGGGCCACGTCAACCAGACGACGGGTCAGGTAACCGGAGTTCGCAGTCTTCAGTGCGGTATCCGCCAGACCCTTACGAGCACCGTGAGTGGAGATGAAGTACTGCAGTACGTTCAGACCTTCACGGAAGTTCGCCACGATCGGCGTTTCGATGATGGAACCATCCGGCTTCGCCATCAGGCCACGCATACCGGCCAGCTGACGGATCTGGGCGGCGGAACCCCGCGCACCGGAGTCGGCCATCATGAAGATGCTGTTGAAGGAGGCCTGCTCTTCCTCATCGCCCAGGGAGTTGACGTTACGTTCCTTGGAAAGGTTGTCCATCATGGCCTTGGAGACGCGATCGTTCGCGCTGGCCCAGATATCGATAACCTTGTTGTAGCGCTCGCCCGCGGTCACCAGACCGGACAGGAACTGGTCCTGGATCTCGGCGACTTCGGCTTCAGCGGCGGCGATGATGTCTTTCTTGGCATCCGGGATGACCATGTCATCGATACCAACGGACGCACCGGACAGGGCCGCGTAGTGGAAACCGGTATACATCAGCTGGTCAGCGAAGATGACGGTGTCCTTCAGGCCCTGCTTGCGATAGCAGGTGTTCAGCAGACGGGAGATGAGCTTCTTGCCCAGCGCCTTGTTGGAGACGCACTTGATCCAGTTCTGCGGGTTGGCGTCTAGGTCAGCCTGCTCTGCAGCAGTCAGTACCTTGGGCTCGTCGATCAGCGCGTATTCCATGCCTTTGGGCAGGATCAGGCTCAGGATCGCACGACCAACGGTGGTGTTCTTCATCTCGGTCTTGGCAACCAGCTCACCGGCTTCGTTCTTCACGTACTCGGTGATGCGGCACTTGACGCGTGCGTGCAGGTCGGCCAGACCGGCACGGTAGACCTTCTCGGCCTCTTTCGGACCGGACAGCACCATACCTTCGCCCTTGGCGTTGATACGGGCACGGGTCATGTAGTACAGACCCAAGACCACGTCCTGGGAAGGAACGATGATCGGCTCACCGGAGGCGGGCGACAGGATGTTGTTGGTGGACATCATCAGGGCGCGCGCTTCCAGCTGGGCTTCCAGGGTCAGCGGTACGTGGACCGCCATCTGGTCACCGTCGAAGTCCGCGTTATAGGCGGCACAGACGAGCGGGTGCAACTGGATGGCCTTGCCTTCGATCAGGGTCGGTTCAAACGCCTGGATACCCAGACGGTGCAGGGTCGGTGCACGGTTCAGCAGCACCGGGTGTTCGCGGATCACTTCGTCCAGGATGTCCCAAACGACGGCTTCCTCGCGCTCCACCATCTTCTTGGCGGCCTTGATGGTGGTCGCCAGACCGCGGGATTCCAGCTTGCCATAGATGAAGGGCTTGAACAGCTCCAGCGCCATCTTCTTCGGCAGACCGCACTGATGCAGACGCAGGGTCGGACCTACGGTGATAACGGAACGACCGGAGTAGTCGACACGTTTACCCAGCAGGTTCTGACGGAAACGACCTTGCTTACCCTTGATCATGTCGGCCAGGGATTTCAGCGGGCGCTTGTTGGAACCGGTAATGGCACGACCACGACGGCCGTTGTCCAGCAGGGCATCCACGGACTCTTGCAGCATGCGCTTTTCGTTGCGCACGATGATGTCCGGAGCCGCCAGGTCCAGCAGACGCTTCAGACGGTTGTTACGGTTGATCACGCGACGGTATAGATCGTTCAGATCGGAGGTCGCGAAACGGCCGCCGTCCAGCGGTACCAGCGGACGCAGGTCCGGCGGCAGCACGGGCAGCACTGTCATGATCATCCACTCCGGCTTGTTGCCGGACTGCAGGAAGGCTTCCATCAGCTTCAGACGCTTGGTGGTCTTCTTGCGCTTGGTCTCGGAGTTGGTCTGATCCAGCTCCTCACGCATGGCTTTGACTTCGCCTTCCAGATCGATGGCACGCAGCAGGGCCAGAATGGCCTCGGCACCCATCTTGGCGTCGAATTCGTCGCCCCACTCTTCCAGTGCGTCCAGATAGTTCTCTTCGGACAGCATCTGGCTGCGCTCGAGGTTGGTCATGCCGGGTTCGATCACCACATAGGATTCGAAATACAGCACGCGCTCGATGTCACGCAGGGTCATGTCCAGCAGCAGACCGATACGGGACGGCAGGGACTTCAGGAACCAGATGTGGGCAGTCGGGCTGGCCAGCTCGATGTGGCCCATGCGCTCGCGACGGACCTTGGTCTGGGTCACTTCTACGCCGCACTTCTCACAGATCACACCACGGTGTTTCAGGCGCTTGTACTTGCCGCACAGACACTCGTAGTCCTTCACCGGTCCGAAGATACGGGCGCAGAACAGACCATCACGCTCCGGCTTGAAAGTCCGGTAGTTGATGGTCTCAGGCTTTTTGACCTCACCGAATGACCAGGAGCGGATCATGTCAGGAGAGGCCAGACCGATCTTGATACTGTCAAACTCTTCGGTCTTGGTCTGAGCCTTCAAAAACTTGAGTAAGTCTTTCACGTGTTTCCCCTGTCAGGAGTCTAACCTCGGCGCCCCAGCTGCCGAAACAGCGGGACGCCCACGTCAATTCTCGAACAATAAGAGCGAGCTCTTACTCTTCGTCCAGCTCGATGTTGATACCCAGAGAGCGGATTTCCTTCAGCAATACGTTGAAGGATTCGGGCATGCCCGGCTCCATACGGTGGTCGCCATCCACGATGTTCTTGTACATCTTGGTACGGCCGTTCACATCGTCAGACTTGACGGTCAGCATTTCCTGCAGGGTATATGCCGCACCGTAAGCCTCCAGGGCCCACACTTCCATCTCACCGAACCGCTGACCACCGAACTGCGCCTTACCACCCAGCGGCTGCTGGGTAACCAGGCTGTAGGAACCGGTAGAACGCGCGTGCATCTTGTCGTCTACCAGGTGGTTCAGCTTCAGCATGTACATGTAACCCACGGTGACCTTACGCTCGAAGGCGTTACCGGTACGACCGTCGAACAGGGAGATCTGACCGGATTCCGGCAGGTCGGCCAGCTTCAGCAAGGCCTTGATTTCACGCTCTTTGGCGCCATCAAAGACAGGTGTAGCCACCGGCAGACCCTTACGCAGGTTACCCACCAGGGTACGCACGTCGTCGTCGGACAGCTCGGCAATGTTCACTTGCTGGGAGTCCTTCTCGCCCAGGTCATAGACCTGCTGCAGGAACTCGCGCATCTCGTGCAGCTCGCGCTGCTCTTTGATCATGCGGTCGATCTTCTCGCCGATGCCCTTGGCCGCGAGGCCCAGGTGCACTTCGAGGATCTGACCGATGTTCATACGAGACGGTACGCCCAGCGGGTTCAGTACGATGTCGACCGGACGGCCGTATTCGTCATGGGGCATGTCCTCGACCGGGCAGATCTTGGAGATAACACCCTTGTTACCGTGACGGCCCGCCATCTTGTCACCCGGCTGGATGCGACGCTTGACTGCCAGATAAACCTTGACGATTTTCAGTACGCCCGGCGCCAGATCGTCACCCTGGATGATCTTGCGACGCTTGTTCTCGAACTTCTTGTCAAACTCGGCCTTCAGCTCAACGTGCTGTTCAGCGATCTGCTCCAGTTCGATTTGCTTGGCTTCATCTTCGATGGCCAGTTCAAACCACTTGGAACGCTCGAGCTTGTTCAGACGATCTTCGCTGTAGCCGGCGGCCAGCAGCAGGTTGCGGGAGCGGCCGAAAATGCCGTCTTCCAGGATCTTGAACTCTTCGGTCAAGTCCTTCTTCGCTTCCTTCAGCTGCATCTCTTCGATTTCTTTGGCGCGCTTGTCTTTTTCCACGCCATCGCGGGTAAAGACTTGCACGTCAACCACGGTACCGTACACACCGTTCGGTACGCGCAGGGAGGAGTCCTTCACGTCGGACGCCTTCTCGCCAAAGATGGCGCGCAGCAGCTTCTCTTCCGGGGTCAGCTGGGTTTCGCCCTTCGGGGTCACCTTGCCGACCAGGATGTCGCCGCCCTTCACTTCCGCACCCACGTAGACGATACCGGACTCGTCCAGCTTGGACAGCGCGGCTTCACCCACGTTCGGGATGTCGGCAGTGATCTCTTCCGGACCCAGCTTGGTGTCGCGGGAGATACAGGCCAGTTCCTGGATGTGGATGGTAGTCAGGCGATCTTCCTGAACCACGCGTTCGTTCACCAGGATCGAGTCTTCGAAGTTGTAACCGTTCCACGGCATGAACGCGACGCGCAGGTTCTGGCCCAGCGCCAGTTCACCCAGGTCGGTGGACGGGCCGTCAGCCAGCACGTCGCCCGCCATCACCGGCTCGCCCAACATCACGCACGGACGCTGGTTGATACAGGTATTCTGGTTGGAACGGGTGTACTTGGTCAGGTTGTAGATGTCGATGCCGGCTTCGCCAGGCAGCAGCTCATCTTCGTTGACCTTGATAACGATACGGGAGGCATCGACGTAGTCGATCATGCCACCACGCTTGGCCACCACGGTTACACCGGAGTCGACGGCCACGGCGCGTTCCATACCGGTACCTACCAGCGGCTTGTCGGCGCGCAGGGTCGGTACGGCCTGACGTTGCATGTTCGAACCCATCAGGGCTCGGTTAGCATCATCGTGCTCCAGGAAGGGGATCAGGGCCGCTGCCACAGAGACGATCTGTTGCGGGCTCACGTCCATATACTGGATCTGGTCAGCGTTCATAAAGGTGGATTCACCCTTGTGACGGCACGGGATCAGCTCATCTTTCAGACGGCCATCTTCGGTGGTCGCGGCGTTGGCCTGGGCGATCACGTACTTGCCTTCTTCGATCGCGGACAGGTAGTCCACTTCGTCGGTGATCACACCGTCGATCACCTTGCGGTACGGGGTCTCGAGGAAACCGTACTCGTTGGTGCGGGAGTACACGGACAGCGAGTTGATCAGACCGATGTTCGGACCTTCCGGCGTTTCGATGGGGCACAGACGGCCGTAGTGGGTCGGGTGTACGTCTCGAACTTCGAAGCCGGCACGCTCACGGGTCAGACCGCCCGGGCCCAGCGCGGAGATACGGCGCTTGTGGGTCACTTCGGACAGCGGGTTGTTCTGGTCCATGAACTGGGACAGCTGGCTGGAACCGAAGAACTCTTTGACCGCGGCGGAGATCGGCTTGGCGTTGATCAGATCCTGCGGCATCAGGGTGTCCAGATCGCCCAGAGACAGGCGTTCCTTCACCGCACGCTCGACACGCACCAGACCGACGCGGAACTGGTTCTCGGCCATTTCGCCGACGGAACGGATGCGACGGTTGCCCAGGTGGTCGATATCGTCCACTTCGTCGTTGCCGTTACGGATGTCGATCAGACGCTTCATGACCTCGACGATGTCGTCCTTGGTCAGCACGCCGACGCCGGTCTCGTCTTCACGACCCAGACGGCGGTTGAACTTCATCCGACCCACGGTAGACAGGTCGTAACGCTCGGAAGAGAAGAACAGGTTCTCGAACAGCTGTTCGGCCGCTTCGCGAGTGGGCGGCTCGCCCGGACGCATCATGCGATAGATCTCGACCAGGGCTTCCAGGCGGCTGGAGCTGGAGTCGATACGCAGGGTCTCGGACATGTAGGCACCGTGGTCCAGTTCGTTGGTGAACAGAACCTCGAAGTGCTTGAAGCCGGCTTGGGACAGGTTGGCTACCGCTTCCAGGCTCAGGGCCTGGTTGGCAGTGACAACCATTTCACCAGTCTGCGGGTGCGCGTAGTTTTTGGCAGCAACTTTGCCAACAACATACTCGACCGGCACCTCGATTTGGGTGATGCCGTCTTTTTCCAGCTGGCGGATGTGACGCGCGGTGACACGACGACCGGTCTCGACCACCACGGCGCCATTGGCAATGATGTCGAAGGTCGCGGTTTCGCCACGCAGGCGCTCGGGCACCAGATCCATCATCAACTTGCCATCCTTGACCTCGAAACCTATGGTCTCGAAGAAGGTGGCCAGGATTTCTTCGGAGCTGAAGTCCAGGGCGCGCAGAATAATGGAGGCCGGCAGTTTGCGACGACGGTCGATACGGACAAACAGGTTGTCTTTCGCATCGAACTCGAAGTCCAGCCAGGAGCCACGGTAGGGGATAACGCGGGCGTTATACAGTACCTTACCGGATGAATGTGTTTTGCCTTTATCGTGGTCGAAGAAGACGCCCGGGCTGCGGTGCAGCTGGGAGACGATAACCCGCTCGGTACCATTGATGACAAAGGTGCCGTTTTCGGTCATGAGCGGAATTTCGCCCATGTATACTTCTTGTTCCTTGATATCTTTGACGGTGCCGGCAGCTGCTTCACGGTCGTACAGAACCATACGAAGCTTGACACGCAGCGGCGCGGAGTAGGTCACTCCACGGATCTGGCATTCTTTTACGTCAAATACCGGCTCACCCAGGCGATAGCTGACATACTGAAGCTCAGCACTACCGGAGTAACTGGTGATCGGGAAAACGCTACGGAAAGCGGCCTCTAGGCCATATTCACCTTCCGGGTCGGCCTCGATGAACTGCTTGAAGGAGTCCAGCTGAATGGACAACAGATAAGGCGTGTCCAGTACCTGGTCTCGCTTACCGAAGTCCTTACGAATGCGTTTTTTTTCGGTATAAGAGTAAACCATAGGGTTCCTCAGCTCGCTGATAAGTGACCCACTCTGTCCCGCGGGACAGCTCTGTCTCAACACCGTTTTGTGTTGGCCCGAACGATGAAGCGGTCCGGATTGCTGGTGCACCGAGAGTCGTAAACGGTGTGAAATGCTCTCAGTCTACAGCGCAAAAAGGCTGGTGAACAAACATTCACCAGCCCTAGCCTGTTTTATCAGGCTAATCTACATAAATGCAGATTATTTGATCTCAACAGAAGCACCGGCAGCTTCCAGCTCTTTCTTCAGAGCTTCAGCTTCGTCCTTGGACACGGCTTCTTTCAGATTGGTCGGAGCAGCTTCTACCAGGTCCTTGGCTTCTTTCAGGCCCAGACCGGTAGCGCCACGAACGGCCTTGATGACGGCAACTTTGTTGGCGCCAGCAGCAGTCAGAACTACGTCGAACTCGGTCTTCTCTTCTACTGCTTCAGCAGCAGCCGGGCCGGCCATGACGGCAGCAGCGGCAGAAACACCGAACTTCTCTTCCATAGCTTCGATCAGCTCAACAACTTCCATTACGGACATGGAAGCAACGGCTTCGATGATTTGGTCTTTAGTGATAGACATGACAAAAATTCCTGATGTTGAATAAACTCAAACAGCCTAGATAGGCGAGAATCAAGCAGCAGCTTGTTTCTGGTCGCGAACAGCCGCGATAGTACGAACCAGCTTGCCAGCAGAGGCTTCCTTCATGGTAGCCATCAACTTCGCAATTGCTTCTTCGTAGGTCGGCAGCGTGGCCAGACGATCAATTTGTGCTGCGGCGATAAACTCACCGTTAAAAGCGCCAGCCTTGATTTCGAACTTTTGGTTCGCTTTGGCAAACTCTTTGAACAGACGAGCGGCAGCGCCCGGGTGTTCGTTGGAGAAAGCAATCAAGGTAGGACCGGTAAATGCGTCGTTCAGGCACTCGTATTCGGTACCTTCTACCGCGCGACGCAGCAGGGTGTTACGCACAACGCGCATATACACACCAGCTTCACGAGCGGTCTTACGCAGGACGGTCATCTTGTCTACAGTGACGCCGCGAGAATCGGCTACAACTGCAGAAAGAGCGCCTTTGGCAGCTTCGTTGACTTCAGCAACAATTGCCTTTTTGTCTTCGAGTCCCAATGCCATTGGCTTAACTCCTGGATTGAATCCGGGTCTGTTGACCCAGTACTGACACATCCCCCCTACCTTTACAACAGAGGGGAACGATGCGGTAGCAGGATTCCAGAAGAGAAAGAATCTTTCTCGCTGGGTTTCCGGCACCGTCTACGCAGGAAGAATTAAGGCCCTGCGGCCTCCTGCGGTCTTGGACGGAGGTCGAAACCCCCAACCAATCAAGGCGCAAAATTATAGATTAAATTTTGCGCCTTGTAAAACCCATCAATTAGGCCTGCGCTTCCAGGGAAGCTTGGTCTACGGCAACACCGGCACCCATGGTGGTGGAGATGCTGACTTTCTTGATGAATACACCCTTGGCGGAGGACGGCTTGGCCTTCTTCAAGGCAACCAGCAATGCTTCGAGGTTTTCTTTCAGCTGAACTTCGTTGAAAGAGACCTTGCCCAGGGTGGTGTGAATGATACCGTTCTTGTCGTTACGGTAACGAACCTGACCAGCCTTGGCGTTCTTGACGGCTTCGGCTACGTTCGGAGTCACGGTACCAACCTTCGGGTTCGGCATCAGGCCGCGCGGGCCCAGGATCTGGCCCAGTTGACCAACAACGCGCATGGCATCCGGGGATGCGATCACGACGTCGAAGTTCATCTCGCCTTTCTTGACCAGCTCGGCCAGATCATCCATACCAACCAGTTCAGCACCGGCAGCCTTGGCGGCTTCGGCGTTGGCACCCTGGGTGAACACGGCGACACGGATGTCACGACCGGTACCGTGCGGCAGTACAGTTGCACCACGTACGTTCTGGTCAGATTTACGAGCATCGATACCCAGGTTAACGGCAACGTCAACGCTTTCAACGAACTTGGCAGTAGCCAGTTCTTTCAGCAGGGCAATGGCTTCGTTGATGGAGTACTCTTTGGTACCGTCAACTTTTTCGCGAATAACGCGCATACGCTTGGACAGTTTAGCCATTGTCTTACTCCTCCACTACCAGGCCCATGGAACGAGCGGAACCGGCGATGCAACGTACTTTTGCATCCAGATCGGCACCAGTCATATCCGGCTCTTTGGTCTTGGCGATTTCTTGCAGCTGAGCCACAGTCACCTTACCAACCTTGTCTTTGTTCGGCTTGGCGGAACCAGACTGGATACCAGCGGCTTTCTTCAGCAGGAAGGAAGCGGGCGGAGTCTTGGTTTCGAAGGTGAAGGAACGGTCGCTGTAAACGGTGATCACGACCGGAGTCGGAGAACCTTTTTCCAGCTTCTCTGTACGGGCGTTGAATGCCTTACAGAATTCCATGATGTTCACACCGTGCTGACCCAGAGCAGGACCAACGGGAGGGCTGGGGTTAGCACTGCCAGCCTTAACTTGCAGCTTGATATAAGCTGTGACTTTCTTAGCCATTACAAAAATACCTCAAAAATGGGTTCTAACGCCTCGGAGACATGCTCCTGCAAACGGCTCCCCAACAAATAAAGGGGCAGCGAATTATAGAGATAATCGCTGCCCCTGACAACCGTTAAACGTACAGAGATTAATCAGCCTTTCTCGACCTGACCAAAATCCAGTTCTACCGGTGTTGAGCGGCCGAAGATCAGTACGGAGACCTTCACGCGGCTCTTTTCGTAGTCCACCTCTTCAACAGTACCGTTGAAGTCGGCGAACGGACCATCGGCAACCCGGACCATCTCACCCGGTTCAAACAGGGTTTTCGGACGCGGCTTGTCGTGGGCATCTTGCAGACGATTGAGGATGGCATCCGCTTCTTTATCGGAGATAGGAGCGGGACGATCGGAAGTGCCGCCGATGAAGCCCATGACGCGCGGTACATTGCGTACCAGGTGCCATGTGGTCTCATCCATCACCATCTGAACCAGGACGTAGCCCGGGAAAAATTTGCGCTCACTCTTGCGCTTCTGGCCAGCGCGCATCTCGACCACTTCTTCGGTCGGGACCAGCACTTCGCCAAACAGCTCTTCCATGCCATGCATCTTGATATGTTCACGCAGGGATTTGGCAACCCGGCCTTCATAGCCGGAAAACGCCTGCACCACATACCATCTCATACGCTGTTCACGTTGTTCAGTCATGGCTTATCCTTACACACCGGTAATCAGGTTGACCAACCAGACCAAGGCACCGTCCAAGACGAACAGCAACAGCCCCATCACGGCGGTCACCGCCAGCACTATCAGGGTTGTCTGAATGGCTTCCTGACGGGTTGGCCATACGACCTTGCGGACTTCCAGGCGAGACTCACGAGCAAAAGCCAGTGTTGCCTTGCCCTTGGTGGTTTGCAGGGCCACTGCACCGGCAGCGGCGATGACAACGACCACACCCAGGGCGCGGACGGCAGCAATAACGTCGCTCAGCAGGTAATTGCCCACTACAGCGGCCGCCAGGATGATGAAAACCAGGCCCCAAAGCAGGGTATCCTTGCTTCCGCCCTGACCCTCAGAACTAACACTCATACAACCCACCTGTATCTGACGTAACCAAAGACACAAAAGCCCCGTACGAGACGAGGTATATGGCAGGGGCGGCAGGACTCGAACCCGCAACCATCGGTTTTGGAGACCGCTGTTCTACCAATTCGAACTACGCCCCTGCATAAGAAAGCCCCTATTATAGGGGCTTTGCTTTATTTATGTAAGCCAAGATTAAGCGATAACTTTGGCTACAACACCAGCACCTACGGTACGGCCACCTTCACGGATAGCGAAACGCAGGCCGTCGTCCATCGCGATCGGCGCAATCAGGGTAACAACCATCTTGATGTTGTCGCCCGGCATCACCATCTCTACGCCTTCCGGCAGTTCGATGGTACCGGTCACGTCGGTAGTACGGAAGTAGAACTGCGGACGGTAGCCCTTGAAGAACGGGGTGTGACGACCACCTTCTTCCTTGGACAGCACGTAAACTTCGGATTCGAACTTGGTGTGCGGCTTGATGGTGCCCGGCTTGGCCAGTACCTGACCACGCTCCACGTCTTCACGCTTCACGCCACGCAGCAGCGCGCCAACGTTCTCACCAGCACGGCCTTCGTCCAGCAGCTTGCGGAACATTTCAACACCGGTACAGGTGGTCTTGGTGGTATCTTTGATACCCACGATTTCCACTTCTTCGCCAACCTTGACGATACCGCGCTCTACACGACCGGTTACTACGGTACCACGGCCTGCGATGGAGAAGACGTCTTCGATCGGCATCAGGAACGGCTGGTCAATCGCACGCTCCGGCTCCGGGATGTAGGTATCCAGGTGGTTTGCCAGTTCCAGGATCTTCTCTTCCCACTGAGCGTCGCCTTCCAGCGCTTTCAGTGCGGAACCACGTACGACCGGCAGGTCATCACCCGGGAAATCGTACTCGGACAGCAGTTCGCGAACTTCCATCTCGACCAGTTCCAGCAGCTCTTCGTCATCGACCATGTCGCACTTGTTCATGAACACGATGATGTACGGAACGCCTACCTGACGACCCAGCAGGATGTGCTCACGAGTCTGCGGCATCGGGCCGTCAGTCGCTGCTACTACCAGGATCGCGCCGTCCATCTGGGCAGCACCGGTGATCATGTTTTTAACGTAGTCGGCGTGACCCGGGCAATCTACGTGGGCGTAGTG